>CAXTPM010000709.1:0-2779 GCA_964245865.1 uncultured Fimbriiglobus sp.
TCGACGCGCCCGAGACGTTGCAGTACCCGACCGAGACGTGGGCGGCGCAGGACTTGCGCAAGGTTCACGTGTTCGACGCGGCGGCAAAATACGCCGAGACCGCCGCGGATCGCGCGCGGTTTTCAGAGCGCGCCGACTATTTCTACACGACGAGTTTAGAGAAACTCGACACCTTCCCCACGCGCACCCTCTGCCGGCCACTGATCCTCGTGATGCGCTACGGCCGGCGTGCCGTGCCGCCCGCCGGGGCCGAGTTCCGCCCGCCCAGGCCGGTCGAGTCGTTCGGCCGGTTCGCCGCATTCGTGCCGCAAAAGCAGCAGTTCCTCGCCCGTGCCAAACTCCTCGCCGTCGCGGGGACCGTCGGCGGGCTGCTCGCCGTCGCGGGGCTGGTCGCCTACCTGCTGGGCGGCTAGTGGTTCCCCGCCACGCCGACGCCGCGCTTGGCGAGTTCGGCGTTGACGGCGCGCACGTACTTGCGCCCCATCGGCAGTTTGGGCTTAATTAGGTTGTAGTAGAAAATGTACCACAGCGCCGCGACGCCGTCCATCGGGCCGATCTTCTTGCCCTCCTCATACGGCCGGCCGTAGTAGGAGATCGGCACCTCGTAGGTGCGCGCCTTGGTTTTGCACACGAGTGCGGTGATCTCGACCTCCATGCCGAAGCCCTTGCTCGTGAGCGTCATCGGCTTAATGACCTCGGCGCGGAAGGCTTTGTAGCACGTCTCGATGTCGGACATGTTGCGGTTGGTCAGCATGTTCGACAGGAACGTCAGCCCGTAATTGGCCAGGTAGTGGTAGAAGTATAAAACGCGCGCGGCCTTGCGCACCAGGAAGCGGGAGCCGTATACTACGTCGGCGTGCCCGGCCAGGATCGGGGCGATCACCTCGGGAATCTCGGCCGGGTCGTACTCGAGGTCGGCGTCCTGCACGATGATTACCTCGCCGGTCGCCAGGCCGAGTGCCGTCGCAATCGCCGCGGTTTTGCCCTGATTCTTGTGCGCCTGGTGGAACTTCACCCTGGGTTCCGAGGCGGCGAAGGCGCGCACGACCTCGGCGGTGCGGTCCTTCGAGCCGTCATCGACCACGATGATTTCCTTGACCACCGAGCCGAGTTCGACCACGCGGCCGAGGATTTCGCGCACCGTGCGCTCCTCGTTGTACACGGGGATCAGCACCGAGAGCTTGCCGGCGTGATCGACCGGCGCGGGCCGGCTCCACCCCGGCGTGGCGGTCGCGGGGCCGGCCGCGGCGTCGGGCCGGGCGGCGGTCGGGCCGGGAAGGGTACTCGTCGTCATCGCGTCGGCTCCTCACTCACACTGCCCTGGGGGGCGGACTCGAACCGGCCGCGAATCACCCGCGCCGGGTTCCCGGCCGCGATCACGTTCGGCGGCACGGGTTTGGTGACGACCGACCCCGCGCCGACCACCGCGCCCGCGCCCACGTCGGCCAGGACGACCGCGCCGCTGCCGACCCACGCGCCCTCACCCACGGTCACGGGGGCGCGCTCGCCGCCCTGCTCGCGGATCGGCACACTCGGGTCGGCGAAGCCGTGAGTCCGGCCCCCACTGGGGATATGGACCCCGGCCGCGATTAGACAGTCTTTTTCCAGCCGCACCAAGCCCAAGTGGCAGCGTGGCCCGACGTACACGAACTCGCCGATCTCCGCCCCCGCCTGGCTGAACAGCGTGCCGAAGTGCACTTCGGAGCTGCGGGCGCACTTCGCAAGCGTCATGCGCAGGAACGCCCGGCGCAAGTAGACCCCGCCGATTCCGGGCACGAGCGCCAGCAGTTGCGACGAGCCTTCGAGCGCGCGGTTCGGCCCCAGCGCGAGCGCCGAAACCCGGTGGGCCAGCACCAGCGGCAGCGCCAGCGCGGCGGCGAGCAGGTCGGCGGCGAGTTTGGCGGACGACTTCACCGGCGCCCCGCGAGCTTGCGGTAAAGTGCGTCGTATTGCGCAATGGTGGCGTCAAGCTGGAAAACAGCCACGACGCGCTCCCGCCCCGCGCGGCCGAGCCTTTGCCGCAGCGGCGCGTCGGCCAGCAGTTGGCGCAGCCGCGCGGCGAGTTCGGCGGAGTCGCCCCGCGCGAACGCCAGCCCCTCCACGCCGGGGCGCGCGAGTTCGAGGTTCCCACCCACCGCCGACACCACTACGGGCAGCGCGGTCGCCATTGCTTCTAGGAGCGTGAGCGACGCGGCCTCGCTCGCCGAGGTCAGCGCGAACGCCTCGGCCACGGCGAGCCAGTCGCGCACGTTCGGCTGCACCCCGGCGAAGCGCACCCGCCCCGCGAGGCCGAGGCCGCACGCCTGCGACTCCAAGTCGCCGCGCAGCGGGCCGTCGCCCACCAGCAGCAAATCGACCTCGGGGAACTCGGCCGCGACCCCGGCGAAGCCGTTAATGAGGGTGCGCTGGTCTTTCACGGGGTGGTGCCGGGCCACGTGGGCGACGTAGCGTCGCCCCGGCGGCAGGCCGAGCCGCCCGCAGAGTTCGGATCGCTCCGCCGCACTCAAGTTCGGGCGGTACTGGCCGGGGTCGATGCCGTTCTCGATTACCGCGACGCGGTTCCCCCGGAAGCCGTCTTTTCTCGTCAGCGCGACCCGGCTGAACTCGCAGCACGCCGTCACGGCGTCGGCCAGCGGGTCGAGCGCCAGGCGGTTGGCCGCGCGGCGGGCGCTACTCACAATGTCGGGGTAGTGCCGGCCGTGCTCGGTGAGAATCAGCTTGGCCGGGCGCAGGAGCGGCTTGGCGAGCGCGGCGTAGAAGAACGGCGTGTACTGGTGCG
>CAXTPM010000710.1:0-2779 GCA_964245865.1 uncultured Fimbriiglobus sp.
TTCTAGCCCCGCCGACGCCAGCACGTCCTCCAACTGCGCCACGCTCGTCGCGCTCACGATCGGTGCCGTAATCGCCGGCCGGGCCGCGAGCCACGCCAGGGCCACGCGCGTCGGCGTGCTGCCGAGCCGAGCCGCGACCGCGTCGAGTGCCGCGAGGATGCGCAGCCCGCGCGGGTTCAGGTAGTTTTTCGCCTTCGCCCCGCGCGGACTCTGGGCCAAGTCGGCCTCGCTGCGGTACTTGCCGGTGAGGAAGCCCGACGCGAGGGCGTAGTACGGGATGACGCCAATGTGTTCGCGCACGCACAGCGGCATCAGCTCAGGTTCGTACTCCGCGCGGTCGGCGAGGTTGTACCCCGGCTGCAGCGTCTCGTAGCGGCTCAGCTTGAAGCTCCGGCTGACTTCGAGCGCTTCGCTCAGGCGCGCGGCCGAGATGTTCGACGCGCCGATCGCCCGCACCTTGCCCTGCTCGACTAGTTCGGTGAGCGCGCTGAGGGTCTCGTCGAGTGGCGTGCTCGGGTCGTCGCGGTGCGTCTGGTACAGGTCGATGCGGCTGACTTGCAGTCGGTTGAGCGAGCGCTCGCACGCGGCGTGGATGTACCGGCGGCTCAGCCCCTTGTCGTCGCCGCCCATGTCGAGGCCGACCTTGGTGGCGATCACCACTCGGTCGCGCAGCCCCGTCACCGTGTGCCAGCGGCCGATGATTGTCTCGCTCTCGCCGCCGGCGTTGCCGGGCACCCAGCGCGAGTAGACATCGGCGGTGTCGATGAGGCTAAAGCCCGCGCCGGTGAAGCGGTCGAGCAGCTTGAAGGAAGTCGCCTCGTCAGCGGTCCAGCCGAAGACGTTGCCGCCGAACGCCAGGGGCGGCACTTTGATGCCGCTGCGGCCGAGTTCTCTCATCGCAAGCGTCGGCGTCGTCACGGCAACTTCTCGGCGGGTCGGGGCGGGGGCGCCGGCACTCGGGGCGGCGCGGCGGGGTCTGCTAATTCTAGCGGCCTCGGGGCGGTCGCGGCCACCGGCGCCGTGCCGTCGGCCGCGTCGGGGTACAGCTCATCCAGTTGGGCGACGCTGCCCAGATCGACCACCGACTGCCACGCCGCCTGGAGCGCCGCCACGTAGGCCTGCAGCGCGCTCGCGTAGTTCCCCTGGGCGTTGACGATGTCGTTGAAGTTCAGGGGCGCGTCGTTCGGCCCCGCCCCGGCCTGGTAGGCCGCGACCACCCCGGAGTACGTGCGCGCCAGGTTCGGCAGCACCAGGTCGCGCAGGTTCGTGGCCACGCGCCGGTTGGCCTCGTAGCGCCCGTAGGCCTCCGCGAGCTGGCTGCTCAGGGTGATCTGCTGCACCCCGACTTGCGCGACGTTGGCCCGGATGCGCGACTGCGCGGCGCGGATGTTCCCCTGGTTGGCGTCGAGCACCGGCAGTTGCAGCCCCAGTTGCAGGTTGAACTGGTACAGGTTCGCCAGCGTGTCGTACTGCTGCACCAGGTTCACCGTCGCGTCGGGAATCGGGATTCGCCGCTGCAAGACCAAGTTCACCTGCTCCTGGGCCACCGAGTTCCGCGCGCTCAGGATGTCCGTGTGCTCGGCGACCACACGCGCCTGCAAACTGTCGAAGTCGAGCGCGGGGATGGCCGCGTCGGCGCGCCCGGCGACGGCGGGCACCGGTGTGTCCGGGGTCGCCAGCGCCAGGGTCAACTGCCGCAGCGACGCCGTGTAGGTCGCCTCGGCGCGGGCCACCTCGTTGCGCAGTTGCTGGGACTGGGCGAGGAGCGGGAACGCCTCGTAGGGGGCCGCGAACCCGCCGGCGATGCGCTTGAGCTGCAACTGGTAGACCTGGTCCGCCAGCCCGGCGAGGATGCGGTTGACCTCGACGCCCTGCTTGGCCACCAGCGCGTTGAAGTACGCCTGCCTCACGCCGGTGCGGACGTTCACCTCCGCGCGGCGCACCCCCAAGAGCGCATTCACGTAATCGTAGGCCGCGACCTGCTGGCCGAGCCTCACCTTGCCGGCGGTGCGGATCAGGATGTTGAAGAACGCCCCCTGCTGCCCCGTGCGGCCGTGCGCCGGCTGCCTCAGGGTCGGCGTCACCTGGTCGGCCTCGTAGCCCACCGTGGGGTTCGGGTACAGCCCCTGCTGGATCACCGCGCCGTAGGCGGCGTCGGCGGCGGCACTCGCCTGGGCGATGGCCGGGTTGTTCGACAGCGCGATTTGCGTCAGCTCGCCGAGCGTGGGGCCGGAGTCGTCGGCCACCGGCGGGGGAGCGGCGCGGGGCGGGGGAACAGCGCCTCAACAACCTTGAGGTTCTCTGCGCCGGGCGACGCCTTGTCGAACGGCGGCACTCTGGGCGCCTGGGCTCCCGCGCCCGGCAGCCCGGCAGTCAGCTCGAAGGCGCGCCGCAGTGCCGCATCGCCCGTCGCTCCCTTCTCGGGGGCCGCGTCCTTCCCCTTGGGCGCGCCATCGGGCTTGGGCGCCGCCAGCGCGGCCGCATCGCTGGCGGCCTTCGCGGCGGCGACCGAGGTCGGCGTCGGGGCACTCAACGCCGCACTCGCCTGGGCGTCGAACCCCCGCCTCGCCGGCGGCAGGTGGGCGCTCGGCACCACCACGCCTTGAGCGGCGCAGCCGCCCGTCAGCCCGAGCGCCCCGAAGCCGGCGAGCCAGATCGCGCGTCGTCTCACGGTGTCGCCCCCGATGCCCCCAGTCAGTGGGAGTGTCATCGGCACCGCTAGAATCGCCCCATCAGTTAAACCCTGTGCAGCTTACGCCAGCGCCGACGCCGGCCACGG
>CAXTPM010000711.1:0-2766 GCA_964245865.1 uncultured Fimbriiglobus sp.
CCCAGTCGCGCAGCGCCTCTTCCCGGCGAGCGCCGAGGCGATCCGGGCCGGCCGCGCCGCCGAGGCCGCCGCCGAGGTCGCCGAGCTGCCCCAAACCGGCCCCTGGCGCCCGGAGCAGTGGTACGACTTCGCCTGCGCGTACTCGGTCGCCGGGCCCGCTTCCGCAGGGGAGCTCGGTCCTTGCGGCGCCTCGCCGCGGGGCCGGCGCCCTAGGGGGCCGGGGCGCCGGCCCCGCGGTCGCGGGCCCCAGAGGCCGCACTCCCAAAACCACTTTTGGGGTTACTGCGGCTCCGGGCACGCGGCCCGGCCCGGCGCGGGGTAGCGCCTGGGGTCGGGGGGGCGCCGGCGGGCCGGCCCGCCACCTGGTTCCCGAGGCCAAGGCCTCTGGCGCCGCGTGCGGTTCGTCCGGCCACCGGGCGTCGCCTCAGCGGCTCGAGTACGGTAACGTGTGGGGCTCCGCAGTGGGCGGCGGGGGCGGGACGGCATAGTGTGGGTTCGTAGCTCGCCCGGCCCCCGGTGCCGCTGAGTTTGGTCGTTCGGCGACCGGAGGGCGTTGAGATGCTGAGGCCGGCCGTGCTGACGACGCTGCTCGCGCTGGCCGGCTGCCAGCCCGACTCGCCCCCGACTGCGCCCGCCCCGCCGCCGGCGGCCAGCCCCGCGCTGCCCGACCCGGCCGCGTTCTCGGCCTGGCCGAGCGTGACCGAGCGGCCGGTGCCGGTCGGCCCCCGCAACTGGGCCCTCTGCCGCAGCCCGACGCGGGCGGAGCTGCAGGACCGGGAGGGCGAGGCCAAGCCGCACGGCCCGCACGCCGGCTACTCGGTCGTCGTCCGGGTCAGTCCTGGGGCGGCCGCGGCGTTCCGCGCGGGCGGGCCGCTGCCGGCCGGGGCGGCGGTGGTCAAGGAGAAGTACGCGGACGAGCTGGCGTCCGGGCCGCTGTACGGGTACGCCGTCATGGTCAAGCGAGAAGTCGGGTTCTACCCGGAGGGCGGGGACTGGGAGTACGCCTTCGTGGCCCTGGAGCCCGAGCGGGCGGAGTCGCGGGGGCGGATGGCCGGGTGCGCCGCCTGCCACGCCGCGGCCCAGGGCCGCGACTTCCTGTTCCGGTCCTACGGGGCCGGCCGGTAGCAAAGGCCCGCCGAACCGGGCGCCGCGGCGGACACCGGGGGCGTGGCGGCGTAGTGCGGGCTCAGGGTTCATCGCGCCCCGGTGCCGCTGGGCTTGGCGTTCGGCGGCAGACAGGGCGAGTCGAGGAGGTGCGGAGTGGGCGACGACTTGATCTCCGTGATCGAAGTCGCAAGCCGGCACGGCCGGCGGAAGTCGACCGTCTTCAAGGTGCTCAGGCGGCTCGGCACCACCGCCACCAAGCAGCGCAGCTCGTCGAGCGAGAACCAGTTGGTCGCCTGTATCACCCAGGGCGAGTTCCGTCTCGTCGCGGTCGAGATGCAGGCTATCGCTACCCGGAACGACGGGGCGGGCGGTGACGACGAGCCGGATGACTTCGTGTCGGCCGAGGTTGGCGTCTTCTACCTGGTCCAGTTGGAGCCGGCACTCGACCCAGGCCGGTTCAAGGTCGGGTTCGCCGCCGGGATGTCCGAGCGACTGCGGCGGCTCCGGTGTTCGGTGTGAGCGGTTCCTCGCGGTCACGCCGCCGGTGGTGCCAGCGCAGACGCCGAACCGCGCGCTGCAGCGGACACCCGCCCCACCTGCGGTTACGCTGGGTCGTGGTCGCTCGTGGCGGGTGCCGCTGAGCTGGGGCGTTCGGCGGGGCGCCGGGAAGGCGCCTTGTCTCGCCGCTGTATCGTGGCTCGTCGCCGGTGGCGGGCCGGGTCGGGCCCGCCCACGCCGGGGCCGGGGTCCGGGGGTGCCGGTCCTGGGGTTGTAATGTAGTCGTCGTGTCACCGGTCGTATCCAGTCGTGACGCGAGTCATATGCCGTCGTGGCGTCGGCCTGTGCACTTGGCCGAACCGGGCGCTGCAGCCCACACCGACCGCCGACTGGTTCTCCTCGCTACAATGCCCATCGCGGCCCCCGGTGCCGCTGAGCTTGGCGTTCGGCGTCGGAAGGCAGCCAGCAAGGAGACGCTGATGTCCGAGAAGAAGCCTCCCGACGAACCCGCCCGTGCAAGGGGCGCGCAGAAGGCCCCCAAGAGCAGCACTTTTACGGATGAGGAACGGCTCGCGGTCCAGGAGCGAACACAAGAACAGAAGGCGGCCGCGCGCCGCGGACCGGGTGCGGATAAGGCGGACGGCGAGAGGGCCGTACTCGAGAAGATTGCCGGGATGCCGGAGTCGGATCGCGCCTTGGGCGAGCGGCTCCATGCCATCATCAAGGCCAGCGCGCCGGCCCTCGCGCCGAAACTCTGGTACGGGATGCCCGCGTACGCCAGGGACGGCAAGGTCGTCTGCTTCTTTCAGAGCGCGCAGAAGTTCAAAACAAGGTACGCGACGCTCGGCTTCAGCGACCAGGCGAGCCTCGACGAGGGGGCCATTTGGCCGACCGCCTTCGCGCTAAGGGAGTTGACCGCCGACGACGAGGCACGGATCGGCTCGCTGGTGCAGAAAGCGGCGGGTTGAGACGGGTGTCCGTCCGACTCGAACCCGACGGCGACGGCGCGGGACTCGCCCCGGCTCAAAGGCACGCCGCCCCAGGAACTTGAAGAGTTGATCGGTCCCCTCGGCGCGTGGCTTCGCAGCGGCTCTCTTGCGAGCCCCTGGGAACTTCGACAAGCCGCAGCGGGCTTGCGATTACTCTCGGCGGCCTCACTTC
>CAXTPM010000712.1:0-2731 GCA_964245865.1 uncultured Fimbriiglobus sp.
GGCCCGCGGAAGTTCATGGCGAGCATCGCAGCGGCCCCTTTCCTAATTTCACGCCGACCCCAGCCGTCCCGATCGTGGTGGCAAAACTCGTGCCGGCCGAACCCCGCCGCGCTCACCCAACGGCCCACTCGTCGTAGTGAGCGAGCAGGTCGGCCGGGTCGCGGAAGACCGCCGCGCAGCCGGCCTGGCGCAAGTCGGCCTCGGCGAAGCCGCCGCACAGGACGCCGATGACCCGCAGTCCCGCCTCGGCGTCGTAGGGGGTGTCGCCGACGACCACGACCGAGCGCTTGTCTGGGTTGCCGAGCTTGCCGAGTGCCGCCAGGAAGATGTCCGGGTGCGGCTTGGATCGCTCGGCGTCGTCGGAGGTGGTCTCGTCCTCGCTCAGGTCAGCGATCCCGGCGATCCGCTTGTACTCGGCCACCTCGTCGCCCGCGCCCGACGACGACGCGCTTGCCGTCGGCCAGGAGGCGCTGGAACAACTCGCGCACGCCGGGGAACGGGCGCACCCGCGGCAGGTAGTTGTCTTTGAAGTGCCGGCTCCGCTCGTCGAGCAGGCGCTTGCCGTCACGCTCGACCGCGCCGGGCGAAAGGAAGACAGCCAGGAACTCGTTGCCACCCTTGCCGATCTGGGCGCGGACGGCCTCGAAGGTGGTTTCGATCCCGTGGCGGGCGAACGTCTCCTGCCAGGCGCGGGCGTGCAAATCGACCGAGTCGAGCAGCGTCCCGTCCACGTCGAAGATGAACCTGTCCGGCATACGGCCCCGCACTCGTGACTCCCCCGGCACCCCGAGGCCGTATGCTAGCGGCGGCGGGGCGCAGGCGCGTGGGGATAATCGGATATCCGAAGCTCCGCACACCAAGTCACGGCGCCGGCGCGAGGAACGGGACGCGGGCCTGGTACGCGCGGTAGGCGTCGCCGTAGAAGCGCCGCATGTGCGACTCGGCGTGGAGCGAGCCGAGGACGGTGTAAACAGTCAGCACCAGATTGAACGCGAGCAGCCGGGTGGTCATGCGCGGCTGGAGCCAGAACAGAACCAGCAGCGACCAGTTGAGCGGGTGGCGGGTGAGGCCGAGCGGGCCGGCGGTGCGCATCGAGCCGTCCGGCGCCGGGGACGGCTCCTGGCCGTTCGGCATGCGCGGCACCTCGGGCATGCCTTGCCACCACGCCGCGAAACTCGTCGAGCCGGTCAGGTGGTCCAGACCGACGCAAAGCGCCGCCCAGACCAGGAACGCGAGCGTGAGCGCCTGCGCGCCCCGCAGCAGCCACGCCCCCAGCCCGGTCGCCCGGTAGAGGTCGCGCCCCGGCTGCCGGCGGACGTACACCACTACGAGCGCGAGCAGCGCGACACTCAGCGCCAGGTAGAGCGGGCGGTACAGGCCGTCTGCCAGGCGGGGGCCGAACATCTCGGCGGCGCGGGCCTTGGGCCACTCCTCGGCGAGAGCGCTGTGGAGCAGGAAGTAGAGCGCGGTGGCGAGGATCACCTTGAGCGTGCCGCGTGACACCGGTCGGCCTCCTCGGTTGGGGGAATTAGGTCGCGCCGGATTGGTTGCAAAGCGGGCGCCGCCCGGCCGCGCCGGCGAACCTCCGGGGGCGGTGCGGCCCTCCAATATGTGCCGCTAAACGCCGAGACTTGCGAGACTTACGGAGACTGCTCGTGAACGATTTTGACCTCCTAGTTTACGCCGCGCCGACGACCGACGCCCCGCCGCAGCCGGCGACCGCGGACGCCCCCGCCGACCCCGAACCGGCCCCCCGCGCCGTCGATCCGGCGCGGGCCGCGGCGGGCCGATTGGGCGGTCGCCGCGCCCACGAACTCGTCCTGCTGGGGCGCGAGTACGAGCGCGAGCACGGCCTCAAAGCCGGCCGGCAGCGGCTCAAGCAACTGATCCAACTCGGCCAGCGCTACGAGGTCGAGCACGGCTTACGCCCCGCCCCGCGCCGGCGCGAAACCCGCGGCGACGCCTGGCAGGAGTTCGTCGCCGCACTCGCTCGGGTCGTCAGGCCGGCGCACCGCCCGGCCGTCGAGCAACTTGCCGCCGCCCTCCGCCCTGAACCGGCCGGCGCGGCGGCTCGAGAACCGCGTCCCTAGTTCACGCCGGAGTAGACTGCGTGGCGTGGCCGAGCAAAGAGAGGCGTATGCGGCTAAGGAGGCGCGCGAATCAAGCCTTACCGGCCCTGAATCCGGTAGGCCGGCGGCGCGATACTGGCTCGACTTGGGCCGGCGCGACCGTTCGCGCGGGGCCGGTTCGACTAGTCGGCTCGCCGCCGCAGTTTCGGCGGCGAGAAAGAGCAAGGTGAGGGCATGGGACTTCCCACTAAATACGCCCCCCGTAGAGCTGGCGTAGCGTTCGGCGGCACCCCCCCGACGTGGTGGCCGATCTGGGGGCGAACGCCGTTGTGCGCCGGGCCAAGAGGCAACGGATCGACTTCTCAATTAGAGAGCCCTTCAGGTGAGTCTGGCGTTTCGCTTTGCGACGCGTAGGTTGACCCCTCACGGGGGGGCGATGCGGGCGTACTCGATGGACCTGCGCGAGCGGGTGCTGGCGGCGAGCCGGCGGCCGAGGTCGCCGAGGCGTTCTCGGTCAGCGCGTCGTGGGTGCGGTCGCTCCGGCGCCGCTTCCGCGAGACCGGCGAGGCCGGCCCCCGCCGCCGCGCCCGCAGCGGGCCGGCCCCCGCCCTGGCCACCCACCGCGACCGGTTGATGGCACTGGTGCGGGGGTGCCCCGGCCT
>CAXTPM010000713.1:0-2725 GCA_964245865.1 uncultured Fimbriiglobus sp.
ATTCCTCGGCGGGCGGCACCACGGGTTGCGTCGGCGGCTGAGTCGGCTTGGCCTTCGCCACCGGCGCGCGCGGCTCGTCGTCGTCGAGGATGCCCGCGCCGAAGTCATCGGCGTCGTCCTCCTCGACCACCGGAACGGGGGCGGGCGGTGCCGGCGGGGCGAGGCTCACCGGCGCGGGCCGCACCGGCGCCGGCGGCGCGGGCTTGGGCGCGGCGGGGGCCATGAAACTCCCCGCCGGCGCGGGGTCGTCCAGGAGGTCCGAGGCGAAGCCGTCGTCTTCGCCGTCGTCGGCCTGGGCCGGCTCGGCGGTCACTTCGCCGAACTCCTCGTCGTCCATTTCCACCGGCGCGGCGCTCGGCGACATGCCGGCGTTCAGCGGCGCCGCCGGGGCGCGGGCCGAAGGCAGCTCGACCACGCGCACCGGGCGCGACTCGTCTCGCTCGCGCCGGTCCCCGCGGTTGACCCGCTCGCTGCGCGCGTCGTTGCGCGCCTCCTCGGCCGCGTCCTCCGCGTCCATCTGGTCCTGCACGTCCTGCGGCAGTAAGTGTTTATAATAAACCGGATCGACATCCGAGAGGTGCAGGAAGCCGTTGCGGCCGATGCCGAAATCGACGAACGCGGCCTGGATGCCGGGTTCGATGTTGACGATCTTGCCCTTATAAATATTGCCGACGTAGCTCTCTTGGGATGCACGTTCAACGTACAACTCTTCGAGCACGCCGTCCTCGACGATCGCAATGCGGCATTCTTCCGCCTGCAAAACGTTGATGAGCATTTCCTTCTTCACGCATCACTCCTGAAAAAAGTTGGCCGCAGACCGGGACGGTAAGTCCGTCGGTCGGTGCGGCCGTGTGTCACTCGACTTCGGGTCCGTTGGGCGACAAGCCCCAGGTTCCCCGGCCGGCACCCGCGCCGGCGTCGGTTTCGCTCGAAACGTCGGCCGCGCCGAACCCCGCGGGGTTCGGCGCGGGACGTGGATTGCGGCGGTCGAGGCGCACCACCTCGGCCGGGCCTTGCGGCGGGCCGTCGGTGGCGGCGCAAGACACTTCGTCGTGGATTTCGACTGCGATGCGGCTCAGCAGCGCGCCCGCGCGGTGGTGGGCTTCGAGGCCCAGCAATCGAATGAGTTCGTCGGCCCGCGCGGTCCCGGCGTTCGTGACCCACGTCATCATAAATAGGGTCCAGCCGGCGGCGTAAATGTCTTGGACGCCGAGTGCGGCCACGAACGGCCGCAGGTTCAGCCGGCGCGGGTTCGGGATTTGCCGCTCGACCCAGACCTTTTCGGCCGCAAGGAGTTCTTCGACCTTAGCGCGCGTGGAGTCGGCCAGTCCGTCGGGGACCGGTAGCGTGTACATTACGCTCCGCACCATCGCGGTTGCTTCCAGGGGCACCTCGGCGGCGCGCGTGAAGTGTAAGCCTTCGGGCGCCACGGCGTTCAGCCGCGCCCGCACCTCGTCGGCGTCCAGGGCGGTGAGCAGTTCGAGTTCGACGACTTCGTCGAGGCACTCGGCCCCCAGCGGTGCGGGGAGCGCGAACACCAGCCGGGGCGTCGGGTGGAAGCCCCGCGTGCTGCGGAACGGCAGCTCGGCCCGGCGCAGCATGCGCTCGGCGGCGCGCATGAGGTCGTGGTGGCTCAGGAGCCGCAGCGGGCCGGTCTTCGAGAAGCGGAGTCGGATTTTGTCGCCGGCCATCGCAGCCAAAACTTTCGGGGCAAGGCGCCCCCAACAAACTCACCGGGTCTAGTCGGCGAGGTCGGGGAAAATGCGCCGCTGGTGTTCTCGCAGGTAGGTCGTGACTTCGCGCGCGGTCTCCATGCGCAACGCCTCGCGCGCCACGCGCTCGGCGTCGGGCACATTGATTTGCCGCACGATCCGCTTGAGGTCGGGGATTTTGCGCGGCGTCGCGCTCAGTTGCCGAATCCCCAGGCCGATTAAAAACGGGATGAACTTCAACTCGCCGGACATCTCGCCGCAGACGTTCACGCCGATCTCCTCGGCTTTCGCCGCATCGACCACGATCTTCATGAGGCGTAGGACGGCCGGGTCGGCGGGGTTGTACAACTCCGCGACGTTCTCGTTGTTCCGGTCGGCCGCGAGGGTGTACTGCACCAGATCGTTTGTCCCGATGCTAAAAAAATCGATCTCGCGCGCCAGCACGTCGGCCATGAGCGCCGCGGAGGGCACCTCGATCATGGTACCGACTCGCATGTCGAGTTTGTAGGGGACACCTTCTTCGTCCAGGTCTTCGCGCACCTCGGCGAGCAGCGCCTTGCACCGCCTGAGTTCCATCGCGGTGCTGACCATCGGGAACATCACGCGCGCGTTGCCGTAGATGCTCGCGCGCAGGATCGCGCGCAGTTGGGTCTTGAACAGCGGCAGGTTCACCAGGCACAGCCGCACGCTGCGCAGCCCCAAAAACGGGTTGCGCTCGCCGGTGAGGAGTGCGGAGACGCTGGAAAACTTGTCGGCGCCGATGTCGAGGGTGCGGATGACCACCGGCCGGTCGCGCATGGCCGTCAAGACCGTGCGGTACGCCTCGAAGTGCTCCTCCTCGGTGGGGTCGGACTGCTTGTTGGTGTACAGGAACTCGGTGCGGTATAGGCCCACGCCGTCGGCCCCGCGCTCCAGGCAATAGGCCGCCTCGGATGGGAACTCGATGTTGCCCATGAGCGTCATCGCCACGCCGTCGCGCGTGACGGCCGGGAGGTCCGAGACCGGCTCGGCGG
>CAXTPM010000714.1:0-2721 GCA_964245865.1 uncultured Fimbriiglobus sp.
GGTCGGCGAGCCACTGCGGCGACTCCGGCACCGTCAGGCGAATGAACAGCGTCAGCGCCGCCGGCAGGCTCCCCGCGAGCAAGAGCAGCCGCCAGTCGCCGCCGACGCGGTTGACCGCCAGCGCCAGCAACCCGACCAGCGCGTAGCCGAGGTTCCCCGCCGCGCCGATGACGGCCGCGAGTTTGGCGCGCGACGAGTCGGGGTAGAGTTCCATCACCAGCGCCACGCCCAGCGCCCACTCGCCGCCCATGCCGAGGGCGCCGGCGAAGCGCAGCGCGCCGAGTTGCCACGCCGTCTGGGCGAACGCCGCCAGGCCACTGCCGAGGGCGTACACCAGCACGCTGAAAGTCAGCGCCCGCACCCGCCCCACGCGGTCCCCGAGCCAGCCGAACAGCACGCCCCCCGTCGCGGCGCCCACCAGGAACAGCGCACTGATCGCCGCGTAGTACGCCTTCACCCGCTCGGCCGAGTCGGGGCCGAGTAACTCGCCGAGCGCCGGCCGCGCCACCAGCGGGAACAGCCCGACCTCGAAGCCGTCGAACAGCCAGCCGAGCGCGGCGGCGACCACGGCGAGGCGGCGACGAATCGGGGGGCGCAAACTAATCCCCCAAGAGCCGCCCGATGCCGCCGATGACGTTGCCCGCCGGGCCGGCGACCGCTCCACCGGAGGAAGCGCGGATGATGCGGTCGGCCAGGCGCGAGAACGGCAGCGTCTGGAGCCAGACATCGCCCGGCCCGGTGAGCGTGGCGAGGAACAGCCCCTCGCCGCCGAACACCATCGATTTCAGGTTCCCGGCCCGCTCGATGCCGTACTCGATGTCCGGCGTCATCGCCACCAGGCACCCCGTATCCAGGCGCAGGCGCTCGCCGTCGCGCAGGCGGCGGTGGATGATGGTGCCGCCCGAATGCACGAACACCATGCCGTCGCCGACCAGGCGCTGGAGGATGAACCCCTCGCCGCCGAAGAGGCCGACGCCGAGCTTCTTCTTGAACGCGATGCCGATCTCGGTGCCGTAGGCGGCGCACAGGAACGCACCTTTTTCGCAGAGCATCTCGCCGCCGAACTCGTCCAAGTCCCAGGCCATAATCTTGCCGGGGTAGGGGGCGGCGAACGCGACCTTAGCCTTGCGGTCGCCGGTGTTGGTGAAGTGCGTCATGAACAGGCTCTCGCCGGTGAGCGCCCGCTTGCCGACGGCCTTGAGCTTACCGAACATCCCCGAACTGGGCTTCGAGCCGTCGCCCATTTTGGTGGCGAACTCGATGCCGTCCTCCATGTAGTTCATGGCGCCCGCCTCGGCGATGACGGTCTCGTCCGGGTCGAGTTCGATCTCGACCAGTTGGATGTCGTCGCCGATGATCTGGTAGTCGATTTCGTGGGCGCGCATGGCGGGCAGGCTCCTCGGGATCGGCGGCGACGTGGGGCGGGGGCTAGTGCGATTGTGAGTCCGCGGGGCGCAATCGGCAAGTGAAATCCGCGAAGTCCGCGGCCGGCGGTGGCGGCGCGATCCGGGAGGCACTACAGTCGCTGGTATGTTGCCCGCCGTCGCCGTCGCGCTCTGCGTACTCGCCCGCCCTGCGCCCGTGCCGGCGCCGCCCGGCCCGGCGCCGGGGGTGCGCGAGCTGCTGCCCGCCTCGCCACTGGCGCTAGTGGTGGCCCCCGACTGCGCGGCTGCGGCGGCGGTACTGCGCGCCCGGCGGTCGGGGCGACCCGTGTGGGACCGCGCGCCGTACAACGCGCTGCTCGCGCAAGTCGCGCTCGGCCCGCCGCGCCCGGCCCGGCGACTGGTGGCCCTAGCGCGTGACGCGGCCGGGCTGTTCGACGGACTCGGCGGGGCGGCGCTCGCGCTCCTGGCGTGCGAGCCGAACCGCGAGCCGGAGTGGCTGCTCGTGCTCGACACCGGGCCGAATCGGCGCCTGGCGCGGGTCGCCTACGGCTTGTTTTGGTGGCTGGAGCGTTTCACCTACGAGGACGAAATTGGCGGCGTGGCGGTCTGGCGCGACTCCGACCCGCTGCGGCCGGGGGGCGAGCCGGGCGGCGAGCGCCTGACACTCCTGGCCGTATCGGGTCGCTTCGTACTCGCCGCCAGTAGCCGCCGGGCGCTCGCCCCGGCGCTCGCGCGGCTGCGCCCGCCGCTGTTGCTGGCCCGCGCCAGGCCAGCGCCCGAGTCGGCGCCGAAACTGCCCGAGGCGCCCGGCGCGCTGCTCGTCGCCGCGGCCGACCCCGCGCGGCTCCAGGCGGTGCTCGACGGCTACCGCCGCGCCGGCCGGCGCGACCCGGAGGTTACCTCCGCCGCCGCCCTCGCGCGCTTCGTGCTGGGATTGCCGCACGCCGAGGCGCTGACGGCCGAACTGCGGCTCAGCCCCGCCGGCGTTGAATTCCGGGCCGAACTGCGCGGCCGGGGCGCGCCGGCGCCGCTCGCGGAGTTACTCGGCCGGTCGGCCCCCGCTCCGGCGCCCGGCGGGGGGCCGGGCGCGTCGGCGACCCTGGCACTACCGCCGGCCGGGTCGCGTGCCGCTCCGCTGGGCCGGCTGCTCGACGCCCTGCACGCAGCGCGCGGGGGACTCGGCGCGCCGCCGTCGGCGGGGCCGATAGGCTGGGCCGACGCACTCGAGGGGCTGTCGTACTCGGGGGCCGGCCACCTCGGCGTGCTGCACACCGGTCGCCGCCTCGACGCCGCGGAGGGCAATGCCGCCCTCGCCGCGCTCGCGCCGGGGCTAGCC
>CAXTPM010000715.1:0-2265 GCA_964245865.1 uncultured Fimbriiglobus sp.
GTCGGTGCGGGGCGGGAAGTGAGGGCGCTGCCGCTCGTATTCCTGCTGGCCGCCTGCACGCAAGCCTGCCCGGCGGCGTTCACCGTGGCGACCGCGCCGAGGCCGACCGCGACTCCGCTCCCGGCCCCCGCGCCCGACTCGTGCGTCGAGGACTGGTACGCCAGGGCCGACACGCCGCCGTGCGTGGACGCCTGGATCGACCGCCTCGCCGCGCACCGCAACAAAGTCCGGGGCAAGAAGTGAGTAGCGGAAGGCCGTGACCGAACTCCCCGAGGAGATTTTCGAGCTTGTGAGGCGCTTCGAGGGCTGCCGCCTGACCGCCTACCGCGACAGCGGGGGCGTGCTGTCGATTGGAGTCGGCCACACTGGGCCGGACGTGACCGAGGGCATGACCATTACCACAGACGAGGCCGAGCGGCTGTTCCGGCAGGACATGGAAAGCGCCGCCCGGAGCGTCTTGCAGATGGTGACGGTGCCGCTCAGCCCCACGCAACTCGGGGCGCTCGCGTCGTGGACGTTTAATTTGGGCGCGGGCACCTTCCGCAAGAGCACGCTCCGCAAGCGCCTGAACGAGGGGCGCTTCGACCTCGCCGCCGAAGAAATGACCAAGTGGGTTTACTGCAACGGCAGGGTGCTGCCGGGGCTTGTCGCCAGGCGCGCCGCCGAGGCCGCGCTGTTCACCCGGCTCCCTTGGCAAGCCGGTGCTTGAACTGGTCGTGAACAACGCCGAGCAGCCCGCGCCCGAAGCCCCGCCGTCCGACGCCGAGCTGCGGCTGCTGTGCCAGGGCGCCCTGGTGCGGGCCGCGAAGAAGTCGCCGCTCCGCGCCGTCATCGTCCTCGACCTGGGCGACGCCACCACCTGCGTGATGACCGCCGGGCTGTCCCGCCAGGAGGCGCTGCGCCTGACGGGCGTCGGCGCCCGCGACCTGCAACACAACACCGAGGAGTAAGCCCCATGAACACCCTACTCAACTACGCCACCCAAGCCTCCACCTGGCGGGGGGTGGTGAACCTCGCCGTCGCGCTGGGGGTGCTGCACATGACGCCCGCCGCCCAGGACCAGATCGTCGCCTTCGCCCTGCAAATCGTCGCGGGCGGGCAGGCGCTCATCGGCCTCATCAACTGCTTCCACAACGAACGGAAGTCTGCTAACCTGCCGCCGATTTCACCCACCAAGGAGACCCCCCAATGAGCATCATCACTAGTTTCTTCGGCCACGTCGCCCACCTGTTCGACGGCACCGGCAAGCACGTCGTGTCGTTCCTCGATTCCCTGGCCGACACGATCTACAAGAACGGCGGGCAGGCGCTGATCGACGCGGCCACCAAGGCCGTCATCGCGGTGGAGACCCCCGGCACGTCGGGCGCGGACAAGTTCGAGGCCGCCAAGGCCATCGTGGTCAGCGAGCTGCACGCGGCGGGGATTGCCGTGGTCACGAACGCCGTCCACTCCGCCATCGAGGGCGCGGTGGCCAACCTGAACGCCGCGAAAGTCTAGCGTGTTCCAGGCCGTCATCGCCACCGTCCTGGCGTCGCTGATTAAAGCGGTGTTCGGGCGGTGGCTAGAACCCAAGGAGAAGCCCGATGGCGCACTACTGGCCACCCGGTCGGAGGCGGAGGCCCTGGCCGCTCCCCCTAGCACTGACGCTGCTCTTGCTAGCCGGTTGCGCAGGCTCGAACAGCCCGACTAGCTACTGCCCGGCGGTGATTAGGCCGTCGCACGAGGCCGCGACGTGGCTGATCGAGACGCCGAAGCCGGAATCGGCCCGCGATTGGATAGATAAAATTACCCGGCAGCAGGAAGTCTTCGCCGACCACTGCCGCTAGATTACTCAGCCCCCGCCGCCCGATGGGTAGCGGGGGCTTTTTTACGCCCGTCACTCCGGCCAACCCGCCGCCTGGTCGGTGATTTCCCGTTGGCTATGCCTCCGGCCGTTCCGCTTCGAGGCGGCGGCGTAAACCTCAGACCAACTGCGGTTGTCCGGGCAGGCGTCCCGGCCGCAGACGAAGTGCTCGGCGGCGCCGGCCTCTCTGGCCGCAAGGCCCGACCCCGTGACCGCCGTCAGGACCACGCGGGCATCCGGGTCGTCGGGCCAATCGGCCACCAGCCAGAGGACGACCCGGCTCATGAAGAGTTGCGAGCCGCGAACCTTGCTGGAATACGGCTGAATGACGAACCAGTCGCCGTCGGGCAGGACGGGCGTGTGCGTCGGCATGGGAAGTCCTCGGGTGTCCCCGCGTTGTAGCGGTTGACCCGGCGCGCGGG
>CAXTPM010000715.1:2275-2720 GCA_964245865.1 uncultured Fimbriiglobus sp.
TGGAACGCCAGCCCCCGAAGTACACGCAGCTCGTCAGGCGCCGCCTCCGCGCCCAGGAGCGGGAGGAGCACCGGCTGGCCATGAGGGCCGAGACGGTGGACCTGGGCGTCGTGCTGCTGGGGGCGATCTTCGGCGCGGTCGTGGTGGGGAACAGCCTCTAGCGCCCCGCGAGTCGGACGGCGGCACGACCCCGCGCCCGGAGCGGGCGCTCAAGGCGTGTACGTGTCCTGGCCGGGCCGCACGACTTTCAGCACGAACGTCGTGGCCCGCGCGCGGCCGACGAAGTAACGGCGGGTCGAGTAGTCGTTGTGCTGCGCGTCCGGCGCGCCGGTCCACAGGCCGCCGAACATCGTGTCGATTCGGACGTTGTCGAAGTTGCTGCCCCCCAGACCCCCGGCGGCGGTGATGATCGGCAGCTCGACCAGGCCGGACGACCCCAAGGTCG
>CAXTPM010000716.1:0-2716 GCA_964245865.1 uncultured Fimbriiglobus sp.
CGACGAGCTTGGCGTGGATTTGCCGCTTGAGTTCCTCGAAGTTCTTGCCGTTGCCGCCGCCGCCCCCGCCGAAGCTGGGACTCGAAAGACGGGAGAGGCCGGAGTTCGAGCCTTGGTTGCTCAAACTGTTGAGCTTCGAGATGCCTTGCTGGAGCCGGGACATTCAGACCACCTCGCGCGGGCCAATCAGGGTGTCAAACTTGGGGGGTGTTGCGTTGCGCCATCGGGGCGGGGGGCGGGGCCGGGCGCTAGGAGCGGCGCCCGAACAGCCAGCCGCCCTTGGCGGCCTTCAGCTCGGAACTCGACCCCGTGGCGGGCCGGCCCCCGAGGGCTTGGGCCAGCCCTTGGATGGCGACCTGCACGCGGCTGCGGGGGTTGTGTTTAATCAGCGGCGCCCCGGCCATGCGCGCGGCCAGCATCGCCTTGGGGTCGTAGGGCACCTGCCAGAAGATCGGCCGGCCGATGCTCTCCTCGGCGCGCTTGAAGCTGATCCCCTCCTCCACCGTGTCCGAGCCGACGCGGTTCATCACCACGCGCACCTTGTCCACCAAGCCCTCCTCCGCGCCGAGGCAGTGGATGAGTTTGACCACGTTCCGCAGGCTCGACAGTTCCAGTTGCGCGGCCAGCAAGATGGTGTCGGCCATGCGCAGCGCGATTTGATCCGTTGGCAGCAGGCACTTGCTGAGGTCCACGATCAAGTGGGTGTAGGTGATCTTGAGCAGGTTCAGCACGCGCTCGACGTGGGCCTCGTGGATGATGCCCGCGTCGGCGACCTCCATCGGCGCCCGGAGGATCGCCAGCCCGGTGTCCTCGTGCTTCACGAGCGCGCGGTTGAGGAAGTTCATGTCCAGGCGCTCGATGTTGCGCGCGAGGTCGGCGATGCTCATGCCGTTGTCTTGGCTGACTTCGACCGAGAGGTCCGAGTCGCCCATCGCCAGGTCGAGGTCGATCATCACGACCTTGTTGCCGGGCACGGCCGCGAGCGTGGTGCCGAGGTTGATCGCCAGAGAAGTGGTGCCGACGCCGCCGCGCGACCCCAACACCGCGACGATTTGCGACGCCACGTTCTGGCGCGGCGCCATCATCATCCCCGTCGCGGACATCGACGCGACGGACTCCTGCGCGGTGTTCTCCCCGAGCGCCCGCCGGAGCGCGGCGAGCATGTCTTCGAGGCCCACCGGGTGCGTGAGGAAGTACTTGGCCCCGCGCTGCAAACTCTGGAGCAGCGCCTGGTGGTCGTGCGAGATGGTCAGAATCGGCAGGCGCGGGTTATCGACCGAGAGCTGGCCGATCATCTGCAGCGCGCGCTGCTTGTCCGCGTCGAGGGCGACGATCGCCAGGTCGGGCGGCGAGCCTTTGATGACATCGAAGAAGTACTCGTAGCGGGCGCACTCGGCCTCGAGCCAGACGAAATCGACGCCCAGAAGCAGTGTCCGCAGGGACTCGCGGGTCGATTCGGTGGGGTCAACAATGGCGATGCGTTGCATGATCGCTACCGGGGGTCAACAGGGGTCAATCGCGGTGTCGGTTCGTCGTGGGCCGGCTTGGACTCTGTCGGGCGGGCCGGCCCGGCCACTCGCGGTGGCCGGGCCGTGGGTTATTCACTGCGCCGTCGCGGCTACTGCTGGCCCCTGGCGGGGGCGACCGGGGCGGCGTCGGGCAGGGCCGACACCGGGGGGAGCGTGCTCGGCGCCGCGGGGGCCGGGACCACGGGGGCCGGGGCGACCGGCACGCCGGCCCCGCCCGCCGGGGCGGCGCACCCGGCGCCGATGCCGCCGGCCTGGGTGTTCAGGTTCTGGCAGGGGTACTTGCCGTAACTGGAGTCGTTCTTGTACGCGGCCACGTAGCGGCCGTTGACGAACACCTGCCGCTGCCCACGGGGCGCCTCGATGATGTTCTCCAGGAACAGCTCGTAGTCGTCGGGGCGGCGGGTCTCCTGGCCGGGCACGCGGCGCGGGGCTTGCTCGCACGAGAGAGCGTCCACCAGCCGGGGCGTCACCAGGATGATTAGCTCGGTTTCGCGCTCGTCGCTGGTCGCGGTCGAGAAGAACGAGCCGACGAACGGCAGGTCGCCGACGTAAGGAATCTTTGAGACGGTCGTCTGCGACTGGGTTTCGAGCAAGCCCCCGATCGCGTAGGTCTGGCCGGGTTCCATGTACACGCTGCTGCGCACGCTCGACTCGTTGAAGCCCGGCGTGAAGCCGAAGCTAGTGGTGATGCCGCGCGCGGCGTTCACGCTGCGGAACTGCGGCGTGACTTCGAGGTAAATCTTGCCGTTGCCGAACACGATCGGCAGCACCTCGAGCTGGGTGCCGACTTGCTCGAGCACCGCACCGGGGCCGTTGATGCCCGACGCCGGCGACAGCACCGCCTGCTGGCCCCCGGCCCGCAGGAGCGCGGGCCGGCCGCTCTGGGTAATGACCTTGGGTTCCGAGAGGAACCGGGCCACGCCCTCGGTCTTCAGAGCTTGCAGCGCCAGCAGCGTGCCGGAGGGGATGATCCCGAACAGCACGTTGGCGTTGCTCGGCGCCTGGAGCACGCCGCCGAGGACCGGCGAGGGCACCTGGGTGGTCGGGAACGGGATGAAGTTGCCGGGGATCGTGCTCGACAGCCCGAAGCTCGTCCCCTGGGAGCCGAACGAGAAGCCCCGCAGGCGCAGCTCGGTGCGGTCCACCTGGGCCACGGTGACTTCGATGAGCACGTGCTGGGCGCCGCC
>CAXTPM010000717.1:0-2702 GCA_964245865.1 uncultured Fimbriiglobus sp.
ACTTTTTGCGTCGAGTCGTTGCGCACCGCAATGCGGAGCGGCACGGTGAACGAGCCGGGTGATCCGGCCGGACCGAGCAGCACGCGTCCTTCGGCGCCCACCTTAAGCGTGAGCAGATCGCCCGAGCGCGAGCATTCGCGGGCGATGTCACCAAGGGCGAAACCATAGCGGACGTGATCGTTAGCCTGGTCGCCGCCGCTGTAGACGCGCACCGAAGCCGTGCCGTCGAGGTAGACCGAGTTCACGACCGAAACCGCCTGCCCCCGCGCGTCCACCGAGCCGCCGCCGTATACCAAGAGTTGGTTGGCGAGCGACAGGTCGGCCCCCAGGACGAGTCGCGCGCCCGCGCCGGACACTTGCGCCACCCGCGTCACGTTCCCCGTCGGGGCGGTGGTGAGCGCGCCCCCGGCGAAGACGGCGAAGTTGGCCGCGGCGTCGGCGGCGGTCAGGGCGAACGCGCCGCCCGACACACTCAGAACGGTGGTGGTGAGCGAGCTGCGGTTCGGGATCGAGCCGCCGGCGACGGTGACGTAGTAGGCGCGGATCGCGTGCCCGGCCGCGTCGAGCGTGCCGGAGTCGTACACGCCCACCTGGCCAGACGGCCCCAGGTCGAGGTCGGTACGCAGAGTCAGCACACTGCCGGGGTTCTGCACGTTCAGCGACTGCGTGACGTTCGCGGCCGCGACGGAGGAGGTCGCGCCGCCGACGACGTTGAACTGGCCAACGGAGTCCCCGGCGAGGAGCGGCAGCGCGATGCCGTTGATCTGCAGGGTGCCGGCGGTGACGGACCCCCGGTTGACGAGCGGGGTGGCCCCGCCGGCGCCGACGAGCGAAATCGAGTTGGCAGCGGCCGCGCGCCCCTGGGCGTCGATTGCCGCGCCGCCGGAGACGGTCAGGGTGTTCGAGAGCGTCAGCGCCGACCCCAGCGTCAGCGTGCTGCCGGTTTGAAGGTCCACCGACCCAGTGAGGTTCCCGGTCGCGGCCGTCGTGACTCGGGCGCCGTTGGCCAGGCTCATCGCGGCGGCGCGGTCCCCGGCGGCGAAGGCGAAGGGGGCCGTTGCCGCGTTCGCCCCGCCGTCGATGCCGAGGTTGCTGCCGACCGTCAGGGTGCCGCCGGTGTGCACGATCGAGGCGGCGCTGCCGGCCGAGTTACCGAGGAGAACGTAGTCGGCACTCAAGTTGAAGCCGGCAAGGTCGATGGTGCCGGCGGCGCTCGGGCCATTGCCGACGTAGAGCGTGCCGGCGCCCCGGTCGGCGTCGAGGGTGACGGTGACGGGGCCGAGCGCAGCGCCGCCGAGGTTGCCGTTACCGACGTAGGTCGTGTCCCCGGCGACGGGGACGCCGTTGGTCCAGGTGCCGGCGTTGCCCCACAGGCCCGACTGCTTGGCGCCGGTGGTCTTCTGGGCGCGCGCGACCCCGCCTGCGGCGAAGGGGGCCAGGGACAGCGCGGCAACCAACAGCGCGGTGGATCGCGGGCGGGGCAGTCGCTTCATGTCCGCTCTTGGGGAGGGTGTCGAGCTTAGGATGGCGTTAGAGTAGCGGAACCGGCCGGCGGCGGGGAGGGCGGTCGCCGGATGCGGAAAGAATGAGGCGGCGGGAGCTAGACACGCCGCGCCGCCGCTACTTCCCCAGCCCCGCCAGCAGCCGCTCCAGCGCCTGCGGGTCCACCGGCTTCACCAGGTGGAAGTCGAAGCCCGCGTCGTCGGACTTCTTGCGGTCGTCGTCCTGGCCCCAGCCGGTCTGGGCGACGATCACGACGGCCGCGCCGCCGGGAGATTTGCGGATGAGCCGGCACGCCTCGTAGCCGTTGAGCTTGGGCAGGCCGATGTCCAGCAGGATCACGTCGGGGGCGAAGTCGCGCGCGGCCCGCACCGCCGCCTCGCCGTCGTAGGCCACCTCGACGGCGTTGCCGGTGAGGCCGAGCAAGAGACTCAGGCTCGCAGCCGAATCGACGTTATCGTCCACCACGAGGATGCGGCGCGCGGGGGCGGGCAGCGCCGCGGGCGGGGCGGCGGGGGCCGGCGGGGCGATCCCCGCGGGGGCGCCGGCCAGCGGCAGGCGCACGGTGAACACGCTGCCGCGCCCGACGCCGGCACTCTCGGCGGTCACGCTGCCGCCGTGCATTTCGACCAGGCGCTTCACCAGCGTCAGGCCGATGCCCAGCCCCCCCTGGGAGCGCTCGATGCTGCGGTCCACCTGGGTGAACAGGTCGAACACTTTGGGGAGCATCGCGGCGGGGATGCCCACGCCGGTGTCGGCCACCGCCACGGCCGCGCGGCCCGGCGCGTCGGGGTCGATCGCGGCGCTCAGGGTGATGCGCCCGCCGGCCTCGGTGTACTTCGCGGCGTTGTTCAAGAGGTTCGAGAAGACTTGCGCGAGCCGGGTGAAGTCGGCGGACAGCACCATCGCCTCGGGGGCGATCTCGACTCCGAGCGCGTGCCCGGACGACTCGATCAGCGGGCGGCTGGTCTCGACCGCACTCGCCAGCACCGCCGCGAGGTCCACGCGCTCGGTGCGCAACTCGAGTTTGTTGCGGGTGATGCGGCTGACATCCAGAAGGTCGTCCACGAGGCGGACCATCTGCCTCAGTTGCCGCTCCATCCTGGCGCGGGCCTTCTCGCCGGTGCCGTTTCTGCCGCCGGCGCCGTCGCCGAGCTTGAGGACTTCCAGGCCGGTGCGCAGCGGGGCCAGGGGGTTGCGCA
>CAXTPM010000718.1:0-2678 GCA_964245865.1 uncultured Fimbriiglobus sp.
CCCAGACTCGCCACTGGCTGACGCACTGAATCAGGCTCACCCCCTCTCCTCCTGGTAGAGGGGGACGGGAGGTGAGGTCCACCAGGCCGGGGCCGAGCAACTTGTCCACCTACTCCGCCCGCTCGAACACGTTCCCCGGCCGCTTCCTCACGACCTTGCGCATCTCCAACACGAGCAAGACGCCCGAGAGTTGCCCGACGCTCGCCCCGAGACTGCGGGACAACTCATCGAGGTGCCGGGGTTCGCGCAACTGCTCGTAAATCTGCGCCTCCAGCCCGGCGAGCGCAGGCTTGGCCGCGGCCACCGGGGGCGGCGGGGGAGCGACCGGCGGCGGACTGGCCGGACTCGCCCCGCGCGCGGCCTCAGGCGGGGGCACCACCTGCCTGCGCTGCTTCTGCTGGGCCAGTGTCGGCGGGAGGGTGGTCGCGGCGCGGAGTCCCTGCAAGTCTTCGAGCACGTCCGCCGCGTTCCTCACGAGTCGCGCGCCGTTGCGCAGCAGGTTCAGGCACCCCGCGCTCGCGGCGCTGTCGGCCTGGCCCGGCACGGCGAACACCTCGCGCCCCTGCTCGGCGGCGTGGGTGGCGGTAATCAGCGAGCCGCTCTTCTCGTTGGCCTCGATCACCACCACCGCGAGCGAAAGCCCGCTGATGATGCGATTTCGCGCGGGGAACAATGCCGGACAAGTAGATTCGTCGGAAATCACACGATTCGTAGCGTTTCCGGCTTCGCACGCATCGCACGCTTGGCACGGAATGTCACGGTCTGGTGCGGTTAACGTGACACTTTAACGTGACAGCCCGGCCACGGGCGTCGCGCGTCCGCACCTACGACGTGAACAGGGTCGCCACCCCTGCGGCGGCCCCGAACACGCCGAACCCGAGGCTCCGCACGATGTTGTCGAACTTGCCGTCCGCGATGGACGCGAGGACGTAGGTGTGCTCGCACACCGCCTGGGTCTGGTCCGCCGCGTCGG
Organism: uncultured Fimbriiglobus sp.; assembly: GCA_964245865.1. Classification (GTDB taxonomy): domain Bacteria; phylum Planctomycetota; class Planctomycetia; order Gemmatales; family Gemmataceae; genus Fimbriiglobus. Next base: position 974 of record CAXTPM010000718.1, read on the forward strand.
TGGATTTGATCCGCTGCGCGTACTCCCCCGCCGAGGCGTAGGCCAGCACGGACTTCCAGTAAATGTCACCCTTGGGCGCGGGTTGGGCGGAGCCGAGCAGCCGCTCGCGTAGGGTCCGGTAGAACTGCGTCCGCAGGCGGGGGGCGATGGCCGCGACCGCGTACGCGCAGCCGGTCAGGAGGGCCGCGAAGGCTGCCAGCGCGGCGCCCCCCAACAGGGTGTCCTTGGGACTCGCCCCCGCCCAGTCCAGCCGGGCCGGCGAGCACGCCTGGTGCAGCTTCGCCGAGTAGAGCGCCGCGACGAGGGCGGTCTGGGCCGCGAGTAGAAGCGCCGCCTTCTGGTCGGCGAAGCGGATGTAGTCGTTGGTGTAGGAGTGGACTCGCCACGCGAAGTCGAGGGCATCCTTGTGGTCCACCTTGCGCTCGGCCACGGCTAGCCCTGCTTTCGGAACGGCGTGTAGTCTTCCGGCAGTTGCAGGAAGTGGAGGTCGTTCTGCTGCGGCACTTTCGGGAACCTGGTTGAGCCGCCGGGCGACTTCGGGTAGGCGGCCTGGACCGCGCTCGACACGACCACGCGGTTGCCGCTCTTGCCGTGCTCGGCCGACTTCGCCGCACGGTTCACGCAGTCGCCGTAGGCGGTCAGTTCGGCCGCCCCCATGAAGCCGATGCGGGTGGCGACGAAGTGGCCCACATCTACGCCGACGCCGACCGACAAGTCCGCCCGGACGCCGACGGATTCGAGCGCCATGTTCACCGCCTTGGAGACCGCCACCGTGAGCGCCTGAGCGCAGGCGCACGCCCCCGAGGCGGCGCGGCTCATCATCCCCGTGTCGAGGCGCTCGTCAAGGCTCTCGCACTCGATCTTGCCGAACAGTGCGATGGCGCCGTCGCCCCGCATGCCCGCGATCTGCCCGCCCCCCGCGCGGACGACTTTGATCATGGTCGGCAGGTAGGTGTGCATCGTGATGAAGGTGTCCTTGAAGCCAATCTCCATCGCGCGGCGCGTCGATCTCCGCAGGTCGAAGGCGACGAAAGCGCCCCAGGCCATCATGCCGTCGAAGTGGGCGAGGCTGCCGAACTGCGGGTCTTCCGACATCGCCGTCGCTGCGCTCCGCGAGTAGTGACTCAGCGAGGCCGACCTTTCGGAAAACGACTCGACGATGGCGTCCGGGAATCTCCTCGCGTCGGCGGCGGCGTGCGCCCTGGACGCGCACTGCATAGCGTACTTCCTCGCCTCGGACAGGGACAGTTCGACGGCCACGGGCGCATCCGCGTTAAGGCCTCGCGCGCCGGTAGCGTTCGCCCGCTAACTGCCGACCCGCGTCACCCCGGAAGTATACGCCACGAGCTGCGGGCCGAAATGTCGGTAGCGGGCGGAAAACTTTGCCCGCACCCGCTCCTCCCGCTCCTGGGCGCGGAGGCGGCGCTTCACCAGTTGGGTGTATTTCTGGGGCGGTCGTTCCATGCCGCGAGCGTGCCCGGTTCGGCGGGTTCGGTCAAGCGCGGGCGCTTCCCACCCCGCCCGTCCGCCGCTACGATGGCCCCATGTCCGACGTGCTCGCCGCCCTTCGCGGCCCCGCCCGGCCCCTACCGCCCGGCTTCCCCCGGCTGGGCGCCTACTTCGTCACCTACCCCGCCAACTCCGCGAGCCTGGCTCTGACCCTGGACGACTTCCGCCGCTCGGACTGGGGCGGCGAGTTCGCGGT
>CAXTPM010000719.1:0-2663 GCA_964245865.1 uncultured Fimbriiglobus sp.
ATAACTTGCAGGCGCAGGTGGTCTTCCTCGTTGACCATGACCGAGACGGATTCGCGGTCGTCGAACGCCACGCCGCGCGGGCCTTCGAGGATGTTGGCCAGCTCGCGGCTAATCAACTGCCGCTCGACCAGGAATTGCCGGTCCAAGGGGAGCAAACCTGAGACGCTGAGGTAGTTGAGCTTCTCGACCTCGGGCGCGCCGGGCAGGGCGTGCTGGATCGCGTCCTTGATCTTCGCTTCGGTTTCCGACTTCTGCGCCGGGGTGGCGCGGGTCGTGAACGGGTAGTTGGCGAGGTTGCGCGCCAGGCGGATGCGCGTGGAGACGACGACATCGGCCTCGGGGCCGGTCCCCTTGAGCCACTCGCCGAGGTTCGGGATCAGCCGGTCGAGGTTCATCGGTCGCTTTCCTTCCGGCGGATCGCGTCGCGCAGCCGGGCGGCGGTTTCGTACTCTTCGGTCCCGACGGCGGCACTTAATTCGGCCCGCAGCCGCGCGAGGTCCGCGAGGTGCCGGCCGCGCTTGGGCGTCTTGCCGGCGTGCCCCGCGCCGGGGGCGCTCCGGTGGACGCGCTCGAGCAGTGATAATAGCGCTTCGGCAAAGGCATCGTAGTCCGCCGGGCAACCCAGTCGGCCGGTTTTTCGGAACTCCGCGTACTCTAAGCCGCACTGCGGGCAGACCAGCCGCGACGGGTCGGCGGACCTGCTCCCGCCCGCGCCTTCGAGTGAGGTCGGCCCGAAGATGAGCTGCACGAGCGCCTGCAGGCTCAACTCCGGCGGGATCGGCAGCCCCTGCGCGTCGGTCGCCGGCGCCCCCAGCGGGTCGGCGAGGTCGCCCCCGCCGCTCGCGTCGTGGGGCAGGGGGCCGAACAGGTGCGCGTCGGCGGCGCAGCCGTCGCACAGGTGCCTCTCCCGGCGGACATTCTGGAGGATGTCGGTGACGTGGACGGTCGCCTCGCCCCGGCCGCAGCGCTGGCAGGTCACGGCGACTCCAGCCGGCGGATTTGGTCGCGCAACTTCGCCGCCGCCTCGTAGGCCTCGTCCGTCACCGCCCGCTGCAAGCGCTTGCGCAGGCCCGCCAACTCGAGCTGCGTCGATTGGGCCAGCGGCTTCTTGCGCGGGGACTTCCCGGCGTGCCGGACATCGCCGTGGATGCTATCGAGTAGCGGCAAAAGCTCGTCGCGGAACTGGTCGTAGTCGTGCGGGCACCCGAGTCGGCCCGTGTTGCGGAACTCGACGAACTTGACCCCGCAGGCGTCGCACTGCTTCTCAGCCGGGTCGGCGACCAAGGCGGCGGCCTTGGAGGCCGTGGCCGCGGCGGTGGGCGCCTTCGGCGGCGCGGGCGGCTTGTCGCCGTCGGCCAGGTAGCGCTTGGCGCAGTCCTCGCAGAAGTTGAGTTCCTCGAATCGCTCGTCGCCGAGCACTTCGGTGATCGCCACGGTCGCCTGCTTGGGGCAGCGTTGACACTTCATCGGGGCCACCTGGCTCGGTCGCCGGAGTCGCGTGACGGGGTTCAGGACTATCTTAGCACCCGCGCGGCCGGCGCGAGTAGAGTCAGGGTCCGAAGTCGCAAGCCGGCCCGAACAGGGGCGCCAGCGCACCGGCCGGCCCGGCGAGGGCGCCGTGGCACTCGGCCAGCGAATCGCGGAAGCGGAGTTTGGCGGCGGCGAACTGCGCGGCCTGGGTGCGCCCAGCCGAGTCGGCGAGGGGAAGGCAGTACTCGACACCATTAGTGGAGGCGGTCACAAAGCCAAAGTCCTGTGGACGCCGTTTGGCGAGCAAGATTGCGTAGGCGAGGGCTGCGTGGCCGACGCCGACTTCGATTGCCCCGCCCCAGCCGGGGCGGGCAGGAAGAAACCACTCGCTCCCCCGCGCGTCAACGGCCGCGAGCTGAGTCGGCAGAACGGCGGGCGTTCCCCGCCACCCGAGTACCCGCGCCGCGAAGATGCGGTACCTCGGCCGCGCCCGCTCGTCGGCCAGCAGCCGCGCCGCGGCGGCTACGGCGGTCGCCGGGGGGCCGAGGCGGTCGGAAATCACCAGACCCTCCGCCAGTCCCGACGGCGCGGTCTGGGCGTCGGCCCACCGCCGGTACAGCGCCGGCAGCGCAGCGCCGCTCGCCCCACGGCCCAGGAGAGACCCGTCGCCGCCGACCAACGGCAGCCGAATCCGGTACTCGCGCCCGTCCCCCCAGACCAATTCCGCCGCCGGCGCGAGCGCCTCGGCGAACAGAACCAACGCCTCCTCGGCCTGGCGTCGCTTGCTCGGGTTCAAAATCTCGGACCAGGGCACAGTTTCGGCTGGCGGCCCCAGTTCGAGCCGCCGCGCCCGCAGCGGCGGCCCCAGACTCTCCGCCGCCGGCCGGTGCAGTCGCGCCGCGCCCAGCCCGCCCGCCACGGCCAGACTCGCCGCCGGCAACTCGCCGACGTTCGCAACCGCCACCAGCAGCGGCCGGTGTTCGGGGACTCGGGCGACTTCCGCGAACAGCCCCCGCGCCGCCGGCGTGTCTCCGGCGAGCGAGGCGAACAGTGGCCAGCCCGGCAAGTTGTGCTCGTACCGCCCCGCCCAGTCGAGCACGAACAGCCGCAGCCGCCAAGTTATGATCTCGGACGTCAGTCCCATGGCCTTCAGCCGATCGACCATGCCGTCGCTTGCACCGGTAAGTTCGACG
>CAXTPM010000720.1:0-2660 GCA_964245865.1 uncultured Fimbriiglobus sp.
GGCGACCGCGTACAGGGTGCGAACTCCTGACTCGACGCCGACGACGACGTGCGGGGCCGGGCCGCGCGGGCGGCCCGAGACGCAGCGGCCGAGCAGCAGGCGGAAGTCCCGCGCCTCGGCGCGGGTGAGCAGGGTCATCGCAGAGTTCTCCTTTGTTATGGGTCAGGGGATCAGTCCACCGACCAGCCGGAGTCGGCGACCTCCTCGGCGCAGTCGTAGACCTCCCTCGGCAGGGCCAGGAACGCGCCGGGGGTCGGGGGGAGGCGGAAGAGGTTGCAGCGGAACACGGTCGCCGAGTAGCCGGTGAGGCCGTACAGGCCGTAGAGGTCGGCGACCACGCCCAGTTGCCCGCCGGCCCCCGCCGCCCGGCGGGTGACGGGCAGGAAGGGCCAGCAGGGCCACAGGGCGGGCGAGGACAGAATCATGACGGTGCGGGCGCGGGCCAACCGCGCGCAGAGGTTCATGGATTTCTCCAGGGGGTGGGGGTTGAGGGGCGCCGGGGTCACACCCCGGCGGGCTCGGCGATCTCGGCGACCTTCGCTCGAAGTTCAGTTTCGGCGTCGGCCACGGCGCGGTCGAGGGCTTCCTTCTCGCCGGCGAGGTACTCGGCGTAGGCCGAGAGCTTGAACCGCGCGACCCGCACGCGCTCGGCGGCGCGGGCGAGGGTGTCCGGCCGGGTGTCGGCGCCGAACAGCGCCACGGAGGCCCGCAGGTCGGCCACCGCCGTCCCCAGCCCCTCCGCCACGGCCTGGGTCACCGAGCGGTCGCCCTCGTTGGTGCCGGCGGGGACGGGGAAGCGCAGCAGCCTGGCGCCCACCAAGCTCAGGAAGTCTTGGGCGCGGTCGGTGAACGGCGCGTGGCGGCGGGGGACGAAGTAGCACCCGCCCTGGGGCCTCACGGGGAACAGGTCCGCCTCGCGCTCGAAGAGCCGCTGCACGACGCGGGTGATGTCCGAGCCGGTCCTAGCCGACACGCAGCGGTCGAGCTCCTCCTGCGCGGCCGACGCGAGGCCGGGCAGCTCGCAGGTCACAGCGCCGGTCTGCTTGTCGAGGCTGAGGGTCGTTTCGAGGGTGTACTCGTAGCGGTCCCCGGCGCGGCTCTCCTGGGTGAACTGGAAGCGGATGACCCTGGCGTCCTCCGACACCGGGCGGATGATGCGCCGCTCGCTCAAGCGCTTGCAGGCGCGGGCGAAGGCGTGGCGGGGGGCGAGCTCCCTGGCCACGCCGGGGTCGAGGCCGGCGGCGTCGAGCGCGGCGACGAGATCGGGGTGGGTGACGCGCACGCCGGGGCACGCCCAGGCGATCACCTCGCCCAGGAGGCGGGGCGTCGCCGGGGGCGGGGCCGCCGGGGGCGCGGCGGGGAACGAGGCTGGTGCGGCGATCATGGTCGGAACCTCGGTGGGGGGTAGGAACGGAAAGGCCCCGCGCAGGAGGGGCGCGGGGCCGGGGGACTTCGCGGGCCGGGGCGGGGCTAGATCGAGAGCACCCGCCCGGCGGCGTCCGACGACGGGTCGAGCGCCTCGACCGAGTGGACCTCGTCGCTCACGAGCGCGAGGTCGCCGGGCTCGCCGCCGATCACCAGGGTGACTAGCCGCGCGCCCGCCGACGCCTTCCACTCCAGGAAGCTCTTCTGAACTGGAATCGGCAGGCGGCACTTGGCGTCGGTGACGAACACCAGGTCGGTGACGCCCGGCGGCGCCCCGAGTTCGGCGAACATCCGGGGCACCTCGCGCACCGGCACGTCGATCGCCGAGCCGCCGCCGACGAACGCCGACAGCCACGCCAAGACGGCGAGTTCGTCCCACCGGCCCGGCGGCAGGGCCAGGAGCCGCTCGCCCGAGTCGCCGCTGTAGGCCACGAGCGCGCACCACCGGCCCTGGTGCCGCGCGACCCAGGCGAGTGCCAGGGCGAGCGCCTTGGCGGCGTGGCACTTCTGGCCCTCCATCGACCCGGACTCGTCCACGCACACCACCACCGGGCCCCTGCCGGTGGGCTCCGCTGCGCGGTACTCCAGGCAGAGCGCCTGGCGCTCGATGATGCGCCGGAGCGCGTCGAGTTCGAGTTCCGGTACGGCGAGCCTGAGCAGCTCCGACGGCAGCAGCCGGGCGATCTCGCCGCCGGGCTCGACGCCCACGATGTCGTCCAGGCCGTGGGTCGCCTTCGTCCGCTGCCTCGACTGCGCGACGCGGCGGAACCGGCCGGCCAGTTCGCAGATCCTCCTGAGGGCGGGGTCGGCGCGGACCCGGCGGAAGAGTTCCGCCACCGCCCCAGGGTCGCTCGCACCCGGCGACCCCGGCCCCACGCCCAGCGCGAGGGTCGTGTCGCGCAGTTCGGCGACCTCGGCGGCCGCGCCGGACGCGGCGCGGCCCGCAGCGCCGAGTGCCGCCAGCTCGCGCCTGAACTCGCAGCCGCCCTCGGTCTTCTCGTCCCCTTTCGTGAGCGCGGCGTACTGCGAGGCGAAGTGCCCCGCCGCAATTGCCGCAGCAGTATCATCGAGCTGGGTGTCGGCGTGCAGGCTCCGGTACTCGGGGGTTGCGATGAGCTGCGCCAGGAACTCGCGGCGGCGGGGGTCGGCGCACGACTCCAGGAGCACGGGGCCGGGGTCGAACGCGGCGGCGAAGAAGTCGGCGGCCGCGAACTCGCCTGCGGCCCTTAGCCGCC
>CAXTPM010000721.1:0-2653 GCA_964245865.1 uncultured Fimbriiglobus sp.
GTCGCCAACTCGCCGCGCTCGCGGGCCAACTCGGCGAGCTTCCACACCAAGAGGCCGTCGGCCGGGAGCCACGCGGCGAGCTGCTGGACTCGCGCGAGGTCGGCGCCGGGGAGCGCGTCGAGTTGCGCCGGGCCGCGCGCCGCTTGGTTTAGCCGGCCGCGCACGAGGGCGAGGTGTAGCCGCTCGGCGTCGCGCAGCGGCGGCGGGGCGAGGCGCGCGGCCTCTTCGAGAGCGGCGGCGGCTTGCCCGAGGTCGCCGTGCAGTTGCAGCGCGGTGCCGAGATTCGCCGCGACCTCGAACGACTCCGGGAAGCGGCGCGCGGCCGGGCGCAAGACATCGAGCGCCGCATCGACGCCCCCCAGGCGCACGCACAGCGCGCCGAGGTCGGCCGACTCCGCGGCACTCAAGGAGCGCGACTTCGCGGCGGACTCGAGTTCCAGGCGCGCGGCGGCGTACTGGTCCCGCCGGGGCGACGGCGCGGCCAGCCCCGGCGGCGCGGCGAGCTGGCGCAGCAGCCGCTGGTCCGGCAGGTAGCCGCGCCAGTCGGCGGGCAGGGGGCGAGTTTGTTCGAGCGAGAGGTGCAGCCCCGCGCGCGCCTGCGGCGCGGCGAGAAGGAGTAGGGCAGCGAGGCAGAGCGGGGCGGGGCGGGGCATGAGTTCGGGCACCATTCGCGTGGAAGGAACTGGGCGAAAGCCCGCCGTCCGCGACGGCGCGGAGTCTTCTGCGGGTAGAGACTCCGCGCCGTCGCGGACGGCGGGCTTTCGCCCCCGCGCATTCTACCTCGCCCGCCACTCCGCATCTGGCACGACCTCGCCGTCGTTGCGCGTGACGAGCGCCTCGAACACCTTGGCCGTCACGCCGGCCTTCACCTTCAGGGCCGCGCCGTCGCCCATCACGACGTGGGCGGGGCCGTCCGGGGCGAAATGCACCAGCTTGCGCGGGTCGGCGTCGGGTGTGAACGGGATGTCGGCGGGCTTGGCCCACTCCACCGGCTCGGCGGCGACGGCGAGTAAGATCGTGTTCGAGGTGCCGTCGGTGAAGCTGGCCAACTTCGTCCCGCCGAGGGTGTCCAGCGCGGGCGTCGGGGTTTTAGCCGGCGCCGCGACGAAGCCCTGCAAGCGCGTCCTCTTCGCCGGCGTCTCGACCCCCGGCGACTCGAACTCCCTGGGCATCGGGTTGTCGGCGATCACTTTGGCGTTGTGAGGCGAGTCGAACGGCTCGTCGGTCTTGAACTGCTTGAACAGCTTGTCGTGCCCGATGTACGGCAGGATCGCCACGCGCCAACTGAGCAGCGGCCTGCCATCCTTTCCGACGGTGCCGGCGCTGGCGGGGAGCTTGCCGTAAGCGCTCTCGTAGTTGTGCAGGCCGAGGGCCACGGTTTTGAGGTTGGTTTCGAGTCCCTGCCCGCCCTTGGACTTCTTGGCCGGCGGGTCGTCGAGCGCGGGGGCCAGCCCGGCAACCGTCGCGGCGAGCAGCAGGGCGGGGGCCAACAGTCGCAGTCGCATCGGGGAATCCTCCGTGAGTGCCGGGCGGTCGCCTACTTCGCCTTCCAGTCGGCGTCGGCGATCACTTCGCCGCCGTCGCGGGTCACGAGGGCTTCGAGGGTCTTGGCGGCGATGTCGGGGCGCAGTTCCAGGATGCTGCCGTCGCCGAAGAGTGCCTTCAGCGGCGTGCGGCCGTCGGGGTCGAACGCGAGCAGTTCGCGCAGGTCGGCCCCCGGCGAGTACGGCATGTCCGCCGGCTCGGTCCACGCGACGGGCCGCCGGGCGACGGTGACGAACAGCGTTCTCGACGTGCCGTCGGGGATGCTGATGAGCGTGACGCCCTCGGTTCGAGTGAAGGCCGGCGCGGGGGCCGATTTGTCGGCGGCGACGAAGCCCTGGAGGCGCGTCTGCTTGTCCGGCGTGGCGAGGCCGGGAGTCCGGTAGACCTCCGGCATCGGGTTCGCGGCGACCACCTTAAGGTTGTGTTCGCTGTCCCACGGCTCGTCGGTCCTGAACTGCCGCCAGAGCTTTTCTTGGTTCACGAAGGGGAGGATGGCTACGCGCCAACTGAGGAGCGGCTTGCCGACCCTGTCCGCGTAGCCGGCGCCGGCCGGGAGCTTGTTGTGCGCGCTCTCGTGGTTGTGGAGACCCAGGCCGATTTCCTTGAGGTTACGCGACAACTCCCGCTTCGCCTTGTGCCGCTGCGCCGCGCTCGGCTTCGTCGGCGGCTCGTCGGCCCCCGCCATCGCCGCCGCCGCGCCGACCAGCACCGCCAGCGTCAATGCCCGCCGCATCGCGTCGCCCCCCTGGTTTCCGAGCGCCTACCCCCGGTGGTCCGGGCAGTCTTCCAGCAGGGTCGCCACCAGCGCCGTCCAGCCGGTTTGGTGGATGGCCCCGAGGCCGCGGCCCGTGTCGCCGTCGAAGTATTCGGGGAAGAGCACGCCCGGCGCCCAGTGCGGGTCGTGGCGGAACTTCTCGTAGCAGCCGCGGTCGGGTTCGGGCCGGCCGTCGAGCTCGCCCATCATCAAGCTGCCGACGCGCCGGCCCAGCTCGTTGGCGACTTCGAGCAATGTCAGGCGCACGCCGGACCCGGTGGGGCACTCCACGGTGAGGTCGTCGCCATGGTAGCGCGCGTACTGCCGCAGGGACTGGATGAGCAGGAAGTTCAT
>CAXTPM010000722.1:0-2649 GCA_964245865.1 uncultured Fimbriiglobus sp.
TACGCCCCCGACGGCGCCTACCCGCAGGCCTCGAAAACCTGGCTCGACCAGACCGGCGCCACCGCCGGCGCGTTCCCCGCCTCGGCCGCGCCGCCCGCCCCGAGCGCGCCGCCGGCCAACACTCAATCGAGTCCCGCCGCCGGCTGGTCCGACCCCGCCCCGGCGCGCCCCCAAGCCGTCCCGGCCGCGCCCCCGGTTCGGCGCGCCGGGAACGCCGAGGCGATCGAACTCTCCGTACCGCCCAACACATTGTTCGCACCGCCCAACCTCGCGGCCGACCCGGCGGTGCTGTCGCAACTCCCCCCCGGCGCGGTGATCGTGGGTGAGGGCCAGCCGATCCCGCTCGACCGCTACGCGCCGGGGATGGGCGCGATGGCCCCGTTGCCCGCGCCGGCGCCGGTCGCCCCCCCGGTCGCTATGCCGTACCCGATGCCCAGCGTCCGCCCCGGCACGGTCGTGCTGCCGCCGCGCGGCCCGAGCGCCGACCCCGGCCCGGTCACGCAGGCGGGCGCTTCGGAACTCGCAACCCCGGCGTGGCAAACTGTTGGGCGAACGCCGGCCGACGACGCCCCGGCCGAGATCATCCGGGCCGCGCGTGCGGCCGCGACCAGGCCCGCGCGCGTGCTGGCCGTGACGAAGCTTCCGGCCCGGCCCGGCGACCCGCCGCGCTACCGGGTCGATCTCGAAGCGCCCGACAAGGAGAGCGCCCGCGCCGCCGCCGATGCCATCGGCCGGGTCGAACTCCTCAAGGCCGTCACGCTCGACTTCGAGGCCACGCTCGTCGGCCCCCCTGTTGCCGGGGCGCCCGGCCGCTAAACTGACCCGATGGCGAGTACCGGCCGGACACTCCTTCGCGGCGGCACCCTGGTCGATCCGGCCAACGCCGCCGAACCGCGCGCCGGCGACCTCTGGATCGAAGCCGGCAAACTCATACCGCCGCCGGCCGACGGACTCGCCGACAAAATCGTTGATATATCCGGCCTCGTCGTGATGCCCGGCGGCGTGGACATACACGCCCACGTCGCCGGCCCCAAGGTGAATCTCGCGCGTAAACTCCGCCCCGAGGACCGCCGCGACCCCGCCCCCCTCACGCGGCGCAAAAGCTTCCGCAGCGGCACCTTGGGGAGCACGCCGAGCACCTTCGCTACGGGTTATTTGTACGCCGGCCTCGGCTACACCACTGTATTCGACGCCGCCGTCCCGCCGCTGGGCGCGCGCCACGCCCACGAGGAGTTCCACGACACGCCGCTGATCGACAAGGGGTTTTTCGTCCTCGCGGCGAACAACCACTACGTACTCGAACAGTTGCAACAAAACGAACCCGACCGGCTGCGCGCGTTCCTCGGGCATTTACTATGCGCCACCAAAGGCTACGCGATCAAGGCCGTCAACCCCGGCGGCGTCGAGGCGTGGAAGCGCGGCTCGAACGACCTCGTCGGCCTGGACGAAAATATTGACGGATTCGACATTACGCCGCGGCGCATTATTAACGGCCTTGCAACGGCCGTGGACGAGTTACGACTGCCGCACGCGCTGCACCTGCACTGCAACCGCCTCGGCATGCCGGGCAATTTTGCGACCACGCTCGAAACCATGCGCGCGCTCGAAGGGCGGCGCGCGCACCTCACGCACATCCAATTCCACAGCTACGGCGGCCACCCCGACCGCCAGCACGAAATGCGCAGTATGGTGCCGGAGTTGGCCGAGTATTTTAACGCGCACCACAACCTCACTGCCGATGTCGGGCAGGTCGTGTTCGGCGACACCACGAGTATGACCGGTGACGGGCCGCTGGGATACTACTTGGCGCGCGTGACGGGCCGCAAGTGGCTCAACAGCGAGGTCGAGTGCGAGGCCGGGTGCGGCATCGTACCGATCACATATAGCGAAAAATCATTCGTGAGTGCGCTGCAGTGGGTGATCGGTCTGGAGTGGTATTTACTCGTTGACGACCCGTGGCGCGTGGCGATGAGCACCGACCACCCCAACGGCGGCGCGTTCATCGCCTACCCGCAGATTATCGCCCTTCTGATGGACCGCACTCGCCGCGCCGAGGTGCTGAAGCGCCTGCCGCCGAAGGTGCGCGAGCGCTCAGTGCTGCACGAGTTGACGCGCGAGTACACGCTGAACGAAGTTGCGATTATCACGCGCGCCGGCCCGGCCAAAGTTCTCGGCCTCGCGCGCAAGGGGCACCTCGGCGCCGGGGCCGACGCGGACATTACAATTTACACGCCGCACGCCGACATCGAGCGGATGTTCGCGCTGCCGAAGTATGTATACAAGGCCGGCACCTGCGTCGTCGAGAACGGCGAACTGCGCCTCGCCCCCTACGGGCCGACGCACTGCGTGTCGCCGGGGCACGACGCCGGCATTTTGCCGCACCTGAAAGACTGGTTCGAGCGGCACTACAGCATCCGGTTCAACAACTACGCCGTGACCGACGACTACGTGCCGCAGGGGATTGTTACCAACTCGGCGCGGGCCACCGTATGAAATTAATTCTCGCCATCATCAAGCCCGAACGGTTAGAGGCCGTCAAGGAGGCGCTCAACCGCGTCGAGGTGTTCCGCCTCACCGTCGTCGATGTGCAGGGGTTCGGGCGGCAGAAGGGGCAGTCGGAAATCTACCGCGGGCACGAACTCACACTCA
>CAXTPM010000723.1:0-2645 GCA_964245865.1 uncultured Fimbriiglobus sp.
GGATCGACCACGAGCGCCTGACGTACCCCTACGCCGGGCGCGACTTCCGGCTGACCGACGTGGCGGGGAGGGCGGCGACGGAAATCTTCGCGTAGGCCGCTCCGGCCGGCGCCGAGCCTCTGGCAGCGGTGCGCCCGCCGGAGTTGATCCCCCGCTTTGGCGGGGTGTGATTCGTTTCCCGCGGCCCGCAGCCCGCCGGCGCCGCTACGGTCGCCGACTCCGCGTCGGACAATCACCCGCCAGCCCCCGCGCCGCCATCTCCGGCGACACGGCGTGCAGCGCCGCCCCGCTGGCCCACTCGAACCCGGCCGTGCGGCTCGTGCGCGGCAGCACCTCGACGTGCCAGTGGTAGCCGCCGTGCTCCCCGACGGCCGGCGCGGTGTGCAGGAGCCAGTTCACCGCCGCGCCGCCGGTGACTTCGCGCAGCCGGGTCGCCTGCCAGCCCAACGCGTCGGCGAGGCCGTCGAGTTCGCCGTCACGAATCGCCCCGAAGCGAGACTCGTGCCGGCGGGGAATCAGCCACAGTTCGTAGGCGAAGCGCGGGGCGGGGGGGCACACGGCCACCACCGCGTCGTTGGCGTAGGCGACGAGTTCGGGGCGATTCGGGAGCGTGCAGTAGCCGCAGGCGCCGAACGCCGCCCAGTGCCGCTCGCTCGCGGCCAGTTCACTGGTCACGGTGTCGGGGACGAACGGCAGCGCGATCAACTGCGAGTGGGCGTGGTCCAGCGACGCGCCCGCCTCGCGGCCGACGTTCTTGAAGACACTCACCCAGCGCGTGCGCGGCAGCTCCCCGAGGGCGGTCACGCGCCGGCGGTAGCACTCCACCAGTTCGCGCATCTCAGCCGCGGTGAAGTCGGCCGGGTGGCTCACGTGGCGGGCGGTGTCGATGACGAGTTCGTGGACGCCCCACGCCGGGACCGACTCGCCGCCACTGTGCACTTCCGGCGCGTCGGGGGACACGGCCGGGTACTTGTTGGGGACCACGCGCAACCGCCAGTCCGGCGCGTTCGCCCGGCTCCCGGCGGGGCGCGCCGCCTCGACCTCCGGCGGCGTCTCGGCCTCGCGGCCGGGGCAGAGCGGGCACTCCGCCGCCGGGGCGTCGGCGCTGAAGGGGCGCGCGGCGCGCTCGGGGCTAATCAGGGCGACGCGCCCGGTCACGGGGCAGGTGCGCACCTCCGGGCCGGCCGTCATCCCAGGGCCACCCGGCTCGCCGGCTCGGCCGGCACTTTCGTCGGCTCGGCGGCGGGCAGCAGGCTGCGGTAGAGCGTCTCGTAGTCGGCCGCGCTGCGGTACCACGACCAGTCCATCCGCATCGCGGTGCGCACCACCTGCTTGAAGTCGTCGGGGCGCGTGCGGTAGAGCGCCACCGCCCGCTGCACCGCCGCGAAGAACGCCGAGGGGGTGTAGTCGGCGAAGCTGAACCCCGTCGCCACGTTCGCGGCCATCGCCTCCTCGGTCGCATCGACGATGGTGTCGGCCAGCCCGCCGGTGGCGCGCACCACCGGCGGGGTGCCGTACTTCAAGCTGTAAAGCTGGTTCAGCCCGCTCGGCTCGTAGCGGCTGGGCATCAGGAACAGGTCGCTCCCCGCTTCGACGAGGTGCGCCAGCGTTTCGTCGAAGCCCAAATACAGGCCGATTCGGTCGGGGTGCTTGCGCCTCAGTTCGTCGAGTTCGGCGTGGTACTGCGGGTCGCCTTCGCCCAAGAACACGATCTGGCAGCCCAACTCCATCAGGCCCACGGCCGCGGCAATGACCAAGTCGATGCCCTTCTGGCTGACCAGGCGCGCGACCAGACCCAGCACCGGGCGGTCGGCCTCGACGGGGAGATTGAAGCGCCGCTGCAGTTCGGCCTTGCTCAAGGGCTTCCCCTCGAACACCGTCTCGACATCGTAGGGCGCGGGGATACTCGTATCGGTGGCGGGGTTCCACACGTCGTAATCGACGCCGTTGACGATGCCGAACAGCTTACTTTGCTGCTGTGTGAGCAGGCCTTCGAGGCCGCAGCCGTACTCCGGCGTGGTGATTTCGCGCGCGTACGTCGGGCTGACGGTGTTCACCGCGTCGGCGAACACGATCCCCGCTTTGAGGCAATTAAACTGCCCGTGGTATTCGAGCTGGTTGTGGTTGAATAAATACCCCGGCAGCCCCGTCATGCGCATCACGTCCGCGCCGAACATCCCCTGGTAGGCGATATTATGCACCGTGAACACCGAGCGCATGCCGCCGTAGCCGGGGCGCGAGCGGAAGACTTCGGCGAGGAACGTGGGGACTAGCCCCGTCTGCCAGTCGTTGGCGTGGACGATGTCCGGCGTGAACCCCAGCGCGGGGATGCACTCCAGCACCGCGCGGCTAAAAAAGATAAAGCGCTCGGCGTTGTCCGGGTAGTCGGCTTTGTAACCGCCGGGCATACTCTGCTGGTATAAACTGCGGCCCTGGTAGGTGTCGTCGCGGTCGAAATAATCTGGCGCGTCCACGAAGTAAATCGGCACGTCGGATTTCGGGAGCGTGCTCTTGTACAGGCGGCACGCGAGGGTGCGGTTGCCCAGCGGCACCGGGATCACGTGCGCCGTGCGCTCGGGCTTGATGGTCTTGTGGAAGCGCACCGCGCGGTAGTAGGGCATCACCACCGCAACCTGGTGCCCACG
>CAXTPM010000724.1:0-2640 GCA_964245865.1 uncultured Fimbriiglobus sp.
GCCGTCAAATAGTACACACCGACCACCACGATGTCGTCCACGTCGGGTGCGCCGACGAGGAGCGGGTGCTGGCGTTCGTCGTCCACATGCAGGGGGCGGGGTACACGCTGCCCGAAGACCTGCCCGACGAAACGTTCCGCCGGCCGCACTGGATGCCGATGTGTGACGAACCGGGGGCACGATCGTGACCGAGTGGTGCGCCGCCCGACATCCGCGCCCGAACATCGGTGGACCACCCACCCGCGCGCGTGATACCGTAAGCGCATGAACACTGACACCACCCTACCGCCCGCCGCCGAACTGTACGCCGCCGTCGAGTCGCGCGACTCGGCCTACGAGGGGCTGTTCGTCGTCGGGGTCAAGACCACCGGCATCTACTGCCGGCCGGGGTGTCCCTCGCGGACGCCCAGGGCGGAGAACGTCGAGTTCTTCCGCTGCCCCGACTCGGCGCGGCGGGCCGGCTACCGCGCGTGCAAGCGCTGTCGGCCCGACACGCCGGCGCACGCCGAGTGGGCCGAATCAATGGTATCGGAACTCGACGCCGACCCCGGCGCGCGGCTCACCGAGGCCGACTTGGCCCGGCGCGGCCTCGACCCCGCGACGGTTCGGCGGCACTTCCTGAGGCACTACGGCCTCACGTTCCACGCCTACGCGCGGTCCCGGCGTCTCGCGGCGGCGCACGCCCGACTCGCCGAGGGTTCGCCCCTCGCGGCGGCCACGTTCGCCGGCGGCTACGAGTCCGAGTCCGGCTTCCGCGCCGCGTTCGGCCAGCACTTCGGGGCGCCGCCGGGCCGGGGGCGGGGCGGCGACTGGGTGCGCCTGGCGTGGCTCCCCACGCCGCTGGGGCCGGTGGTCGCCGGCGCCACCGACGCGGGCGTCTGCCTGCTGGAGTTCACCGACCGCCGGGCGTTGCCCGCACAGTTCGACGCCCTACGCCGGCACTTCGCGCTGCCCGTCGCACCGGGGGACCACGGGCACTTGCGGCAACTGAGCGAGGAACTCGCGGTGTACTTCGCCGGGGAACTGCGCGCCTTCGCCGTGCCGCTGGTGGCGCCCGGCTCGCCGTTCCAGCGCCGGGTGTGGGACGAACTGCGCGGCATCCCCTACGGCGAGACGCGCTCGTACCAACAGTTGGCCGAAGCGATCGGGAGCGGGCAGGCCGCGCGGGCGGTAGGGCGGGCCAACGGGCTGAACCGGCTGTGCGTCGTGATCCCGTGCCACCGCGTGGTGAACGCGGATGGGGCACTGGGAGGGTACGCCGGGGGCTTGCGGCGGAAGGAGTATTTACTGGATTTGGAGAGGCGGACTTCATCGGTTTCCGGGCGGGGGGTGTGCCCCCCCGAGTGCACCGGGGGTGGCGCACTCGGGGGGGGCACACCCCCCGCCCGGAAGACATTGGCCTGCGACCACTAGCCGATGAACACGCCGTTCGAGAGCGCCGTGCTGCCGAGCGGGTCGAACTCGCCGGCGAGTCGCGGCTCGGCGCCGCGGCTGGCGGTGGTGGCGGCGCCGGTGTAGGCGCGGATGCGGCTGGGCATGTTGTCGCCGCTGGCGGTGATGAGGTCGGCGCGGCCGTCGCCGTCGATGTCGGCCACGGCCACGCGCACCCCGCTCCGCTGGGTGGCGTTGCCGCCGACGAAGAAGTTCGCCAGGGCGTTGGCCTGCGCGGAGGTGGCGCCCGAGAACAGGGTGGTCGCGCCGTCGAGGACGTAGACGCGCGGGCTGCCGCCGCTGCCGGCCCCGAAGATCAGGTCGGCCCTGCCGTCGCCGTTCAGGTCGCCCAGCGCCACGTAGCTGCCGTTGCGGAGGTTGACCGCGTCCTCCCCTGGGAAGGCGAAGAAGTCGTTGGTGAGGCGCGTCGGGACGGCGCCGGCCGCGATGCTGCGGCCGTCGAAGAGCGCCACGCGCGGCCCGCCGCCGAACCCGGCGGTGACGGCGAGGTCGGCCACGCCGTCGCCGTTGATGTCGCCGACCGCCACGCGCGCCCCGCCGCGGAACGCCGGGTCGTCGATCCCGAAGAAGTTCGCCCGCGCCACGAGCTGGCCGTTGACGATGCTGAACACCTGCACGCGCGCCCCGCCGGTCACATCCGGGCTGAGCACGAGTTCGGCCTTGCCATCGCCGGTGATGTCGCCGGCGGCGGCGAATAGCCCGCCGGTGAACTGCGACTCGTAGGTCGTGACCACGCCGCCGCTCAGCAGGTCGGCGCCGTTGATCCCGTTGAGGACTCGGACCATCGACCCGCCGCCTGGGCCGGCCACGAAAGCCGTGTCGGGCGTGCCGTCGCCGTTGAAGTCGCCGATGGCGGTGCGCACGATCCCCGTGTACCCGGCGAACGGGGCGTAGTCCGGAGCGAGCCGGTCGAGGGTCGTGACGCCGTTGACCGTATTGAATTCGTAGGTGCAGGCGGTGCCGTTCACCAGCCCCCCGATCGCAATGCGTTCCGGCACCCGCGGAGTCGTCGGAGTGACGGGAGGTGTGGTCGGGGGAGTGACCGGGGGCGTAGTAGGCGGGGTCACGGGCGGAGTAACAGGGGGCGTTGTCGGGGGCGTCACTGGAGGAGTGACCGGCGGAGTCACGGGAGGAGTGACAGGGGGCGTCACTGGCGGCGTAGTCGGCGGGGTTACTGGCGGCGTAGTC
>CAXTPM010000725.1:0-2323 GCA_964245865.1 uncultured Fimbriiglobus sp.
GAGCATGGCGGCCGTCCTCGGCGGTCAGCAGGGGTGCCTCAACGCCACCATGCTACCGCCGGGACACCAACAAAATCGGCACCAGCCGAGCTCAGCGACTCCGCCGTCACTCCATCGGGAACTGTCTCAGCACTTCGGCCTCGACCAGGATCATGCGCAGTGCCGACGACCCCGGCTCGTTCCGTGCGATCACCCGGCGCTCCACCTCGCCGCCGGCCGCGACCGCCCGCGCCTCGAGTTCCCGACGCTCGATTTCGGACAGCTCCGCCAGCCGCCGCGCGACGTGCTCGCGCTTCGCCTGCTCCGCCCCAGGTCGCCGCGGTCAGACACGCCGCCGAGTTGAGCGCCGCCTCGCCATCGGGGCGCGAATGCATCCACTCCAGCGCGTCGATCTGCGCTCGATCAACTCGGCCGAGTAGCCGCGCGGCCGGCGGGCGCCGACCTTTCGGCCCCCCTGCCCGACAACTACCGGCCCGACCGACCGCAGCCCGATCCGCCGAAGCCCCCGGCGCCGGGGCGGGGCCGCACCCCGCTAGACCAACCCGCCGGGCGCTTACGGCGGAGTTGCGTCGCGGCCCCCTCGCCCTCCCGGCACGAGCCTTTCGCGAAGCTCATTTCGGGCCAGTTCGGGCAGCGGTTTCGCAGGCCGAACACCGCCCCGAAGGCGCGTACGCCGAACACAGTTTTAAACAAGTCGGGCCGCCGGCCCCGCCGCACGCGGCCGCGCCCGCCCCGTGCCAATCCTCTCTGGCGGCGAGCGCTCTGGCCGCAGTCGCCGGCGCACGGCGGGTCGCGGTCGGGAACGCCGCGCCTGGCGCACTCGGTGAACATACTCGCGCCGCCCCCGATAGGCAACACATACATGATTTGACATGCTACTCGCATCCTTGACTAGTCTTCTCGAGCGACTTGATGGTAGTCGAGAAGGAGTTCTTGCCGGGGCGAGTGGCCCGCCCACAACCCGACCGCGAACTCGGCCCTCGCCCCCGCGGCGAGTCGCAGCGAGTGTCGAGCGCTTTGACGACGCCGGGGAGCCTCCGCGGGTCGTTCGGCCCGACTCGCGCGCAACTCCGTCGGCGACTTGCCCGAGTCGGCCGTCCTGAACGAACTGGTGCCTCTCGGCGCGCCCGGTCGCCGCGCCGCGGGTCGGCTGGGGCACCCGACGCCGCGCGGCGCAAGTCCCCTCACCGCCCCGGCCGCCCCCCTCACCGTCACCGAACTCGTCGCCCGCCACTGGCGCTTCGCGAAGGGCCGCTACGCCGAGGGCGGTAGGCCCACCAGCGGGGGAGCGCGGCCGAGCTCGCCCTGGGCTTCGCCCGCCGCCTCGACGGCACCACCCTCGCGAGCAAGTTCCGCTTGAGGTACCCCAAGGCGGCGCGCGAGGCGATGGCCACCCACGACGTTGCCTGCGGTGTGAGGCTCAGCGACGACGCGACCGGCGAGGTGACGTGGGGCCGCAAGGTCGTCCGCACCGGGGTGGCGTCGCGCGGCCGGGGCGCCCAAGAAGCCCAAGAAGTCGTCGGCGGGGGAAAAGCCGGCGGACGCGAAGCCGCAGGGGCCGGCCGCCAAGAGGGTCAGGAAGGCGGTCGCGCTGGGGCCGCCGTCCGCCGGGGGAGAGGCGGGCCTACGCAGGGGTAGAAGGGGAGATCGCCACCGCCCTGGTGCGGCGCGTCCGCACTCCGGCGGCCTTGGGCCGGGCGAGGTCCTGGTGCCGGTCCGGCCGCTGGAGCCCGACTACCTGAAGTACGGCGTCCGCGCCCCGCCCCGGCAGCGTGAAACTCAGTTGACGGGGCGAGTAAGGCCGGGCCCTACGCCGTCCCGCCGGGCTCGAATAGCTTGATGGTGCCCTTCGGCCGCAGCCCCTTGGCCTTCGTCTGCGCGTACAGCCCCCACCCCCGCAGCGCGTCCTGGAGCCGCCGCTGGGCGAGCGGCGGCCCGCTGGAAGGCGAGGTGGGCGACGACCACCGTGCCCGCCAGGACCTTGTCGGTGACCGACGGGTCGGGGCCGAGCAGTTCCGCCCTCATCGCGGCCAGCTCGTCTTCGAGCGCCTTGCGCGACAGGGCGTCGTCCCCGCACACATTCTGGACCCAGTGCCGCTCGACCTTGGCGGCCAGGTCGTCGAGCTGGCGCACCAGCGGGCGCATCTCGGGGTGCAGCTCCAGCCACTCGAAGAAGTGCTCGGCCGCCGTCTTGTTGCCCCCGTCCGCCCACCGGGCGAGGTCGAGCATCGTCGCCTTGATGTAGGCGTGGTCGCGCCGCCTCTCCTCCCACGCCGCCGACCCGGCCCTGGGCTTGCGCTTAGCCACGGCTTGTCCCCCTCCA
>CAXTPM010000725.1:2333-2619 GCA_964245865.1 uncultured Fimbriiglobus sp.
CCGGTGAGCACCATCCACCCGGCCAGGAGTGCGTCGGCGCACTCGCGTAGCTCGGCGGCGAGGCGGTCGGCCTCGTCGGTACACTCGCGCTCGGTTTTAAGCAGCGCCCTGGCCTCCTTGCGCCCCCGCCGCCGGCGATCGACCTCGGCCGCGGCGTCGTGCGCGGCCTCCCCGCGGCCGAGGTAGACTTTCTTGACCCCCGCCGGGGTCCGCACCGAGCGGTAGTAGTACCCCTCCCCGTTCCCGCGCTTCTTCCGGTCCCACCCCATGGCCGCCCCCTCCCCAG
>CAXTPM010000726.1:0-2613 GCA_964245865.1 uncultured Fimbriiglobus sp.
ACCGCGCGACCATCCACCTGTCGCGCGCGATGCCGAAGCACGAGGACGAGACGCTGCCCGCCGAGTTCGGCGAGCGCCTGCGGAAGCTGGTGATGTGCGAGGGGGAGTGAGTAGAGGAGTATTTCGCCGCGGAGTCGCAGAGCGCGCGGAGGAAGATGCGGAGTAGAGTTTTTGCTTTAGAACACAACTCTACTCCGCATCTTCCTCCGCGCGCTCTGCGACTCCGCGGCGAAATACTCCTCTCTTGATTACTGGTACAGCCCCACGTCGAGCGCCTCGCTCAGCTTGTGCTTGACCCACCACCCGGCCGAGCGCCAGCGGCAGTGGATTTTCGCCGCGACGAGCGTGCCGGGCTTGACGCTCTCGTCGGCGTCGGTGAGTTCGACTTCGACCAAGTACGTCTGCGACACCGGCACGGTCTCCTGGCCCCCTTCGCCCGCCTGCTGGACGCTCACGCTGCCGCCGCCGCGGGTGGTGAGGGTGACGGGCACCTGCTTGGCGGGCGACTTCGGTAGGCTCGTGACCACGCCCTTGAACACCCGGTCGGTGCGGCCGCTGACGAGGAACGAGACCTCCAACTTGCCAGTGGCCAGCAGATCGTCGGATAACAGTTGGTACTCGGTCGGCCCCACCGGCACCTTCGCGAGCAGCTTCGTCGGGTCGCCGACCATGCACACGGGTTTTTGCTGCATCGCCTGGCGGTCGAACAGCTTGCCGAGTTCGGACTGCACGGGCAGCCCCACCACCACGCCGTCCTGCGGGGCGACCTGGTTCTGGAGCCTGGCCCGCTGCTCGTCGGTCTGCGCCAAAAACTTGCGGAACTTCTCGGCCTTGCCCCGCGCGGTTTCGAGTTCGAGGCCGAGTTGGTCGGACTCCTTCGGCGAACTCGCCACGCTCTCGCTGTAGCTCCGCACCTCCCCCTCCGCGGCGGCGAGTTCGGCGGCGTGCCCGAGGCGCTGGTCGATCAGTTCATACGAGTCGAACCGGGCGATGAGTTGGCCCCGCGTCACGCGCTGCCCCTCGGCGACCGCCAGTCGCTCCAGCCGGCCGGGCTGGGACAGCGACACCGGCGTGCTGTAGGCCGGGTCGAGCACCACCATCGCCGTCTCGCGCACCCGACTGACCGGGAGCGGCAGAAATACAGCCAGCACGACCAACAGCGCCGCGAGCAGACTCGTGGTGTAAACGTGTTTGGATTTCATGTCCGGCAGCCGCCCCCGTTGATTCACGTTTTTGACCATGCGGTACACCGGCCAGATGAACATCGTCATCAAACTAAAAATCGCCAGCATCTGGCTCAGCACTTTGAGGCGCGGCCCGAGGAAGTCGGCGAGGAACCACAAAATACTGAACGTCACCACCCAGCGGTAGACGTAGCTCGCCACGGCGTAGACCACGAACAGCGCCTTGCGGCCCGGCGCCATGTACGCCTCGGGCGGCGTCTCGACGCCGAGGCCGACCCGCAAAAACAAGTTGGTGAGGTACTTGTTCGCCCGGTCGCGCAGGTTGGGGATTTCCAGCCAGTCCGCGAGCATGTAGTAGCCGTCGAAGCGCATCAGCGGGTTGGCGTTGAAGAACACCGTACTCACCGAGCAGAGCACCATCACCGCCATCGCAATATTATTCACCGTGGCCAGGTGCGGCGTGTACCACCACACGAACGTCGCGATCGCCGCGATCACGAGTTCGACGTAAATGCCCGCGAAACTGATGATGATGCGCTTCCACTTGTCCGACACCGTCCAGGCGTCGGTGACGTTGCAGTACAGCGCGGGCGAGAAGCACATGAGCAGAATGCCCATCTCGTGGCTCTCGCCGCCGTATGCCTTGCAACTGAGGCCGTGGCCGAACTCGTGGATGACCTTCACCACCCCCAGGCTGATCCACATGTACAGCAAATTGTGCGCGGCGAAGAACTCCTGGTAGCGCGGAATCTTCTCGTAAAATGTGCCGAAGTGCACGAGCACCTGGAATACCGCCGCGAGCATGAGTGTCACGCTCAGCGTAAAAAACAGCGGCGTGAATATCCACCACAGGTAGCCGTACATCCAGTTGAGGATGCGGTCGGGGTCGAAGACCGGAATCTTCCAGTACATGATGTTCGAGATCGCCGCGAACCGGCGCAGCCGGCGCTGCTTCAGCCGCCGCTGGAACAGGTGCCGCCCCGCCCCGCCGGTCTCGTGCTGCACTAGCCCCGCCGTCACCAGTTGCCGGGCGAACGACTCGAGGTCGTGGAACTCCAGCCGGTGGGGGCGGTACTCGTCCTCGAAGCGCACGCGGATGTCTTCCATCGTGTGCGTGCCGTCGAACAGCGCGAAGACGAAATACTCCTGGCGGTTGAAGCGGTAGTAGCGCAGGCAGACGGGGTCTTTCACGACGTGGAAGACCTTGCCCTCGTAGCGCTGTTCGGTGATCTGCAGGTCCGAGCGGACCTTGAGGCGCACGAGCTTGCGGCGCTCGGCGGGGTTCTCGAGTGTCGAAAGAGTGCTCATTGTCCGTTCCGCGATCCTGTCCCCTCCCCCCTCTGAGGGGGAGGGCTAGGGTGGGGGGAGTCGCCGAGTAGTAGCGAGTGTGTTGCGGGTTTGGCCGGCTCGGCCCCCCCACCCTAGCCCT
>CAXTPM010000727.1:0-2609 GCA_964245865.1 uncultured Fimbriiglobus sp.
GTCGAGCAGGTAGGCGAGTACGCGCAGCACGCGCTCGTGGCTCGGCAGGCTCAGGAGGCGCTTGCCGCCCTTGCACGCCATGGTGTCGATGCTGTCGAGCATCTCGCGGCGGTTGGCGAGGAACCAGTCCATGCGCTTCGCAAATCGCGGTAGCTTCTCGCGCACCACGGCTTCGTCGAGGATCAGCACCGCGAACAGCGGCACGAAGCCGATCATCCCGCGAAGTTTCAGGGGCGTGGTGTGGCCGTCGTTGTAGAGCTGGTCGTAGTAGAATCCGTCCTCCTCGTTCCACAGCCCGACGCCGCCGAGGTGGTTGAGGCTGTCGTTGATGAGCACGAAGTGCTCGAAGAACTTGCTGGCCACGTCCTCGTAGACGGGGTTGTGCTGGGCGAGTTCGAGCGCGATCTGCAGCATCGAGGTCGAGTAGAACCCCATCCACGCGGTGCCGTCCGCTTGTTCGAGGTACCCGGCCACGGGCAGCGGCTTGGAGCGGTCGAACACGCCGATGTTGTCCATGCCGAGGAACCCCCCGGAGAACACGCCCTTCCCGGCGGGGTCTTGGCGGTTCACCCACCAGGTGAAGTTCAGCATCAGCTTGTGGAAGACGCTCTCCAGGAACGCGATGTCGCGCTTGCCGTCGCGGCAGTACACCTCCCAACTCGCCCACGCGTGCACCGGCGGGTTGACGTTGGAGAGCGCGTATTCGTAGGCCGGAATCTGGCCGTTGGGGTGCAGGTACCACTCGCGCAACAGCACCGAGAGCTGGTGCTTGGCGAACGCGGGGTCGATGCGGGCGAGGGCCGCCATGTGGAACGCGGTGTCCCAGGCGAAGAACGCGGGGTACTCCCACTTGTCGGGCGTCGAGAGCACGTCGCGGCTAAAGAGGTGCCGCCAGTCGCGCAGGTACGCGCGGCCCGCGACCACCTCCGGGGCGTTGGGGTGCAGCCGGTCGCCGTGAATCCAGTCCGGGATGACCCAGTGGTAGAACTGGTTACTGTGCAAGAGGCCCGCGTAAGCCTGCCGGCTGACTTGGGTCTCGCGCGGGTTGAGGTGCCCCGGCAGGCGCTCGGCGTAGAAGGCGTCGGCCTCGGCGACGCGCGCGGCCACGACCTCGCGGAAGTCGGCGAACTCGTCGGCGCGCACGACGGGCGTGCGCTTGAGGCGCAGGCGCAGCACGAGTTCCTCGCCGGGCGCCAGCGTGCGGCGGTAGTGCGCGGCGACCTTGGTGCCGGCGGTACTCGTGACCGCGCCGGCGTCGCCCCGCACCACGAAGTCGTGGACGCCGTCCTTGTAGCGCTTGCGCTTCTTGAGGACCGGCGAGGTGCCGAACGTCGCGGGGTTGGTCTCGTTCTCGCAGAACAGCCACTGAGTGGGCGCCGACTCGGCGAGCAGCGTGAACTCGCCGAGGCTGCTGTGGGACGCGGATACGGCCCTCGGCCCGGCGGCGCGGAACTCGGGCTTGCCCCAGGTGCCCTCGTCGTAGGCCAGCCCCCACGCCCAGGTGTTGCGGAACCACGCGCTCGGCAGCACGGTCACCGGCGCCGCCTCGGGGCCGCGGTTCACGACCGTGAGCGTCCACAGGATGTCGTCGGGACTCGCCTTGGCGTACTCGCTGGTGACATCGAAATACTTCGACTGGTCGAACACGCCGGTGTCGGGCAACTCGTACTCGCCGCCGCTCAAGCCGCGCTCGCGGTTCACCCGGCGCAGCTCCTCGTAAGGGAACGCGGCCTGCGGGTACTTGTAGCCCGACTTCACGTAGCTCGAAGTCGGCGTCGCGTCGAGGTAGAAGTAGACTTCTTTGACATCCTCGCCGTGGTTCCCCTCGGGGTTGGTCAGCCCGAACAGCCGCTCTTTGAGGTGCGAGTCGGCGTGGTTCCAGAGTGCGACGCCGAGGCACAGCCGGCACTCGCGGTCGGTGAACCCGAGCAGGCCGTCCTCGCCCCAGCGGTACGCTCTGGAAAGAGAGTGCTCGTAGGGGAAGCTGGTCCAGTTGGCGCCGTCGGCGGAGTAGTCCTCGCGCACCGTGGCCCACTGCCGCTCCGAGAGGTACGGCCCCCAGCGCTTCCAGTTCGCCTCGCGCTCGGCGTCTTGCCGGAGGCGCTCGCCCTCGGCGGTGGGCGCGGTGGGGGCGTCGGTACTCACGAGGCGCGGAACTCCAAGGACGCCGAGTTCAGGCAGTGCCGGGTGCGCGTCGGCGCGGGGCCGTCGGGGAAGACGTGCCCCAAGTGCCCGCCGCATTTGGCGCAGCGGATTTCGGTGCGGACCATGCCGTAGCTGGTGTCCCGAATCTCGGCGACGTGCGCGGGATCGAACGGCCGCGTGAAGCTCGGCCAGCCGGTGCCCGACTCGAACTTGTCGTCGGACTTGAACAGCGGCAAGTCGCACAGCTTGCAGTGGTACACGCCCGGCGTCTTCTCCTTCAGGAGTCCGCCGCAGAACGCCGGCTCGGTGCCGTGGTTCAACAGAATGCGCCGCTCCTCGGGCGTGAGTTTGGCGGCGCGCTCCTGAATCTCGGCGGGCGAAAGCGGCGTCAGGTCGTAGCCGGTGGCGGAGGTCATCGGGGCGGTTCCAGCGGACGGGGGAGTGGGGGGTAGTGTATGAGATGG
>CAXTPM010000728.1:0-2608 GCA_964245865.1 uncultured Fimbriiglobus sp.
AGTTCAAGAGGTAGTCGGCCAGCGCGTCGGCGGCGCAGTTGGTTAGGAGGTCCAGCCGCTTCAACTTCGGCAAACTGCCGGACTCCAGCAGCCGGGCCAAGACGGCCAGGGGGAAGCGCGGGCCGGCGAGGCTGAGGCTTTCGAGCCGCTTGGCGACCGGGGCGAGGCGGACCACCTCGGCCGTCTCGGCGCCGTGGTTGCCGAGGGCCAGGTGCCGCAGGCCGGGGAGGTCGAGGTCGGCGACGAGTTGCCGGGCCGGCACGCCGGCGGCGTGCAGCCACAGGCGCGTGAGGCGCGGGGCGAGTTCGCCGCGCAACAGCGGCCGCAGGGCACTCAGGCTCAGGACGCGGGCGGTGAGTTCGAGGTCGGTCAGAACGGGGATCGTCGGCGGCGGGCCGGCCGGCACCAGGAGGTCGGCCGACAGCACGAGCCGCCGCAGCCCCGGCGATTCGGGGGCCGGGACGGAGCGATAGCCCGGCCCAGTGAGGATCAGGCTCGAAAGGTTCGTGAGGTGCGGGCTGGCCGCCACGCGCTGCGTGTCAATGCCCCCCGGCGCCCCGGCGACGGCCACTAATTCGCGCAGCCGCGCGAGTCCGGGGCTGGTTGCCACGCGCTCGGTGTCGCCCGCGCGGGGCCGGGTGCCGGGGTACAACTCCGCCCGCCGCACCGTCGCCAACTCGCCCGCGGGCCGCTCCAGGAGCCGCAAAAACCCCGTGCGCATCTTCGGCGACGAGAGCGCCTCCACGGCCGCTGGCTCGCCGGCAGCGCCGCGAGCCACTCGTGCCGGTAGCCGTCGGCCAGAACCGACGAGGGGCGCGGCACAGCCGAGAGTTCCCACGGCTCCGGGTCGCGGTACTCCTCGATCTGCATCCGAATGAACCGGGCGCGGGCCACCTGCACGGGGTCGCCGCGCTCTTCGATGTAATCGGCGTAGACCAGGCGCGGCAGGTCGGCGCCGGGGTCGGCCGCCACGGCCGCTAGCAGGCACTCTTGCTCGCTGGTCATCGGGGTAGTCTACGAGCGGCGAAAGCCCAGGGACGGCCGTCCCTGGGCTTTAACCTGGCTCCCGCGCCCCCACCTAGTCCGCCCGCTTCTGCTCCGCGATCGTGCGGATGCGCTCCCCCAACAGCGCGGTGTCGAACGGCTTCTTGAACACCTCGTCGAAGCCGTGTTCTTTGAGGCGATCCGGGTCGGCCTCGTCCTCGCCGGCGAGGGCCAGGATGAGTGTGCCCGTGTACGCCTCGTTCTTGCGCAGGTTCGCCGTGATCTGGATCGACTCCGAGCGGCCCAACCCGAGGTCGATGACGATCGTGTCGGGGTGGAAGCTCTGCGCCAGCGTCCCGGCCTCGAAGCCTGAGCGGGCCAGCTCGAACTTGAAGTCGTCGTTGGCCGGCAGCAGTTCACTCAGGCGGTCGTTGAACAGCTTCTCGGTGCCGATGAGCAGCACCTTGTGCCACTCTTCTTCTTCGAGTTCGCCCAAGGGCATGTCGTGGTCTTTGAGGAACTTAATCAACTGCTCGCGCGGGATGCGGCGGTCCTGGCTCCCAGGAATGCGGTAGCCCTTCAGGCGACCGGTGTCGAACCACTTCGACACGGTGCGGGGGGCGACCTTGCAAATCTTGGCGACTTGGCCGGTCGTGAACACGGTCTTCATTGCGGGGGGACTCCAGTACGAACTCGCACGGGCCGGGGAGTCGGAAGGCGTGGTTCGTGGTTCGTGGCGCGTGATTCGTGAAGGCGCGAGCCGGCATCCCGCCGACGGCTCACTCTTCTCGATCCACGAACCACGCGCCACGAACCACGCGCCACGCCTCCGGCCGGCAGGCCGGGGGTTAGGGGGGTCGGCCGGGCCGAGTTACAGTTGCGCCCGCTCGGGCCGTCGCGGGGGTTACCTCCGCGAGTCTGGGGACTCGGGGAGGCGCCTGACGACTCGTTTGATCGGCCGTACTCGCCTAGTCAGCCCAGTCGAACTGGAGAAACGGGCAAGCGCGGCACTCTCAACTGGGCTGGCAACTTCAACGCGACCCGGCAGTCCGGGGGGCTTTCTTGCCGGGGACGCCGACCACCGGCGTGCCCGCGACAACCGCGAATTCTGTCCCTTTCATCGCCCCCCCTGCACCCGTCGCTTCACTAGGAACCCCACCCGCGCGCACTTTCCCCCGTACCCCAACCCCCGTCGCGCCCGGTTGTGCCGGCGGCGCCGGTGAAGCGCCCCGTCCACCCCGCCCCCGGAACTTCTCCGGCCCGCCCCCGCACCGCAAAACTTGCCGCAAGTGCAAGTCCGGGCACACTTTTTGACCGAACCGCCCCAGCGAATCGGCCGCGATTGGGTTAATGCGAAGGGCGTGCCGGCGCGAGGCGTTTGGAGAACAACACCTTCCCGTCGCCGTCGGCGTACCAGTCCGGCACGGTGGCCACCTCGGCGTACCCGAGCTTGCGGTAGAAGCCGCGCGTCGGCTCGTAGAGCGCCGTCGAGCTGGTCTCGATCACCAGCAGTCGCCCGCCGGCCGCGTGCACCGCGTCCTCGGCGGCGTGCAGCAGGCGCGCCCCGATCCCGCGCCCCTGGCACTCGGGCGCGACGGCGATCCACCACAACTCGAAGGTGCGA
>CAXTPM010000729.1:0-2602 GCA_964245865.1 uncultured Fimbriiglobus sp.
CTTCTGCGTCGTCGCCACCTCGGCCTTCAACTGCTGCACGCCCACCGTGCCGCGCTCGCCCTCGAGCTTGCCGGGGCCGGCCGAGTAGACGGCATCGACCCAGACCCCGCGCTCGGCGTCCCAGTAGGGGGTGAGTAGGTTCAGCCGGTAATGCACGCCCGTCTGCTGCGTCCACTGCGGCCGCGCCGCCCCTTCGGCGCGCTGGCGGGCGAACGGCAGGAAGTTGTCCTGGTAGCTCGCAAACAAGTCAACATAGTTGATCGGCGGCAGGTATAAACTACTCCCGTAGCGCAGCACATATCGACCGTAGACTGAGGCCCGTGTCGCGGTCGATTCGCCGTCGTTGCCGCCATACGGCCCGCCGACGCGCTGCTCGGCGTTGAACCCGACCTGCGTGCGCGGGAACGGCCAGTGGTCCAACAGTCCGTCGGCCCCCACCACGAGGTCGCGGTAGTCGGTGCGGTACGCCGCATACACCCCGCCGTAAAACTGCTGCGTGCGGTAGACCCCGGCGCGCAATCCGAATAGGCTCGTTCGAGTGTACCACGGGTCCGGCGCGATCGCCCCGTACACCCACGGCCCGGCCGTGACGTTCCACTTGTCGTAGTCGTTCGTCAAATCAGTGTCGTACAGAAAACTATACAGGGGCACCACGCGCACCGCCACCGGGCGCCGCCACGAGTTGTTGCTGAAGTCCGCGTCCATCAGCACTTTGTCGGGGTCCACACTCACCTGCACCGGTTCGCTCGGCAGCGTCACGCGCACCACCGTCGAGCCGTCGGGGCGCGGCACCACTTCGGTCTCGTAGGGGTCGCCCAACTGCACCCGCGCCGCGCTCCCCGGCCCCACGGGAACCCGCACCGGGTAACCGTCCCCTTCGGCCATCTGGAACCCGATGACTGTAACTTCGTCGTACTCGCGTGACTGCCGCACCACCGCCTCGACGCGCACCCCGCCCTTGCCCAGAACGCGCGGCCCGGCCTGCCTCGTGACACTGACGGTTTCGAGTTGCCAATCGACCAGGCCGCTTTTGTACACCCAGCGGTCGAACAACTCCTCGAACTGCGGCGCGGACTGCGGCCCGGCGAACTCGATCAACTCGCGCTTGAACTGTTCCGCGGACAACACCTTGAACGAATACTTCGCCACGATGTGTTGCATGCATTCGAGAAACGCCGCCTCGCCCAGCCGCGACTCGATGAGGCCGAACACCTTCGACCCGCGGTCGTAAGCCCCGGTAAACAGGCCGTAGAGGTGCCCGAACGTCGGCAAGTCGCCGGCGGCGGGCGGCACCTCGTCGCGCCGGATCGCCCCAGTCATGCTCGCGTAGCGGTAATTCTCCCGCCGGATGTTCGGCAGGAAGTCCAGCCCGTCGGGCCAGTCCAGGAAGCGGTTGTTCCGCCCGTGCCGCAGGTCGAGCAGCCGGTGCGTGAAGTACGTCGCCGGCCCCTCGTCCATGAACGTTTCGGAATATCCATTCGTGCCGACGAGGTTGTACCACCACTGGTGGCACGTCTCGTGACTCACCAAATACTCGACGTACCCGCGCGCCAGCTTCGGCATGTCGAACACGCGCTCGTCGATCAGGATCATGCCGCCGAGTTCGTTGCCGTTCCAACCGAAGAACGACTCGCACAGCGTCAATTGACTGTACGGGTAGTCGCCGAACCACTTGCTATACACTGGGATCGCTGCGGCCGAGATGTCTACGATCGTGCGCGCGTAATCGTCGTGGTGCGGCAGCGCCAGGCACCGTACCTCGACCGCCTTGCCCGACTCCAGCGTGACGGTTTTCGAGTGCGTGTGGAACTTCGCCGACGTGACCATCGCAAAGTCCCGCCCCACGAACGGCCGCGTCGTCAGCCGCTTGCGACCGCCTTCGAGTGGCTCCTCCGACGCGACCGCCGCCGAGCAGGCCAGCACGTGATCGCCCGGTACCGTAATCGCGGCGGTGTACCTGCCCGCCTCGTTCCAGAACGGCTGGTGCCACGGCACGAACGGGCAGTCGTGCCACCCGGCCGCGTCGTAATAAGCGACGGTCGGCATCGAGTTGGCCAGGTACGTCACCCCGTCCCACGTCCCCCAGCGCCCCTGCTTGTCCGGAAGCCGGATCGACCCCGACACCTCGACCGACACCGACTCGCCGGGGCCGACTGGCTGCGGCAACTCGACCGCGAACGCCGTCTGGTTACCGACCTTCCAGTGGAACGGCAGCGCCTCTTTGGACTCCAGCCCACGCACGCTGTCGATAGTGCCGTGCCGCCCCTGGCAGTCGATGCCGACCGAGGGGTGAAGTCGCAATAACTCTAAAGTTTTGGCGAGCAGTAGCTCCTCGCCGTCGGGTATTTTGTAGCGCGGAATAAAACTCACCACGAGTTCGGACGTGGGCACCGTGCTCGGGTTGGTCCAGGTGATTTCGGCGCGGAACCGCACCAGAGCTTTCGCGGGGTCGATTTGCACGTCGAGGTGGTAGTTCGGCAGGTACTCCGGCACCGGCGGGCCGTCCGGCGCGGCCCGCGCCGCGAGCGGCGTGGCGAATAAGAGTGCAAGAGTGAGGAGCCGCCGCGCCGCCATAAAGCTACTGACCTCGGCCCAGAATCGC
>CAXTPM010000730.1:0-2600 GCA_964245865.1 uncultured Fimbriiglobus sp.
GCGGGGATTTCGGGTGGCAGTGGAGTCAGCGATTGACCGTGGGCGGCCGGGCTGCTAGCGTGGGGCAGGTGAGTCGAGCCGTCCGGTATTAGGGAAACCAGTATGGACGACCTGACGCCTGCCGAAGTCGCCGCTGCGCTCGGCCCGCCACCGACGCCGCTGTTGGCCGCGCTGTGGGCCGGCGACCGTGGCGCGGCCCTCGCCCTGATCGCAGCCGGGGCCGACCCCAACGCCGCCGACGACCGGCCGGTGATCGGCCACGGGGCGATGTCGTTGCACTTCGCGGCCGGTGTCGGCGATGTCGAACTCGTTCGGGCGCTCGTCGCGGCCGGCGCGGCCGTGGATGCCCGGTCGCTGGCCGGTCACACGCCGCTCTGGTGGGCGTGCAACAACGGCCGGACGGCCGCCGCTCGTGAGTTGCTCGCGGCCGGGGCCGACCCCAACATCCGCTGCACCGAAGGTTACAGCCCCCTCGGCCGCGTGATGTGCAGCGACCCGGCGATGATGGCGCTGGTAACGTCGCACGGCGGAGTCGTCTGAAGTTGGAGCGGGCACCGCCGGACCCCGAGGAACCGAGCCGATGACCGCACCCTTTCAGCGGGTGTTGAAGGCGGGCGACTCTGGCGACGCGGCGAGTAGCGGTAAGATGGCGGCGGGTTCGGGTCCATGAAGTGAGGTCGTGTCGTGCCGCCGGACCCCGCCGACCTGCTGGACTCAGTTTGCGACGAGGAGTCGTTCGTGCGGTTCCTGATCGCGCTCGCCGCCGACCGCGAGGACTCGGCCGCGCAAGAAGCCGCGCGGCCGAGTTCGCCGTATGGCCCGGACGCGAACGGGTGGGAGAACACTACCGTTGACCGATTCCTGTACGCCGCCACCGATTGGGCGCGGGCGTCCGCAAGAGGGTTGCTGCGTGCGGGCTATGAGGTGCCCTCGAACCCGTGGCGGCGCTGCGCCGAAATCTTGCACGCCGGGAAGGGCTACGAGTAGTGGTGGCCCGCTAGCCCAGCGCCGGCGCCCGCGCGCTCTTCAGCAGCGAGATCACCCCGTGGGGAACGCCCCCCGTCGGCACCGCCGGCGCCCCGCCCGGCACCGCCGACGGCTGCCCCAGCCAGTGGGCCACGAGCTGAATGCACGCCCGGTCCACCGCCGCCGGGCGCGCCCCGTCGGGCACCGTCACCGTCACGGCCAACTCGCCCGGCGGGAAGTGCCCGAACTCGGGGAGCATCTCGACCACGCCCCGATCGCCGTGCAGGGAATACTTCGCCGGATCGACGCCGGCCACGCTGACAGTGCTGGCCGGGTAGTGCGCGAGGAACAGGTACTTGCCGCCGCCGGGGTGACGTTCGAGGTGCGTGCCCGGCGCGAACCGCCCGCCGCAGAACTCGGTCACGAACCGCTCGGCCACGCCCGACAACTCGCCGAGCAGTTCGTCCTGCTCGACGCCCTGGATTTGCAACTGCGTCTTCAGCATCGCCACGCTTACCATCACGCCCCCTCATGTCCAAAAAGGCGGGGCCGGCAGTCGCCCGCCGGCCCCGCCCCGATCCGGTCTCTTCCGCTCCGCGATCCGCGATCCGACATCCGCGCTCGGACTACTCGCTCAGCAGTTGGTCGCACAGCACGAAGCTCGCCGCGCGCCGGGGGCCGGCGTCGATGTGCTGGATGCCGCGCAGGAACGTCATGTCGGATTGCAGCGCCGTGTCGCCGTGGCCGCTGGCCAGGAACTCCATGACGCCGAGGCGCGCCACCACCCAGTCGGGGAAGTAGCCGAGCAGCGCGTATGTGAGGTTTGTACTCGTCCCCTTGACGCGGCTTGACGATACTTGACTGCTGCGCACCACCTTGGTGCCGTAGAGCTTCTTCGCCGCCCCCTCGAAGCCGCCGGGCGCGCGGAACACGAACGCGCCCTGCCCGTCCTCGGCGTCGATGGCCGCGACACGGCGGTTGATGACGGCCGCGTACAGGGTCTTGCGCATCACCCACGCCGTGGGCGCCTCCACCGCGTCCGGCAGCTTCGACTCCATCAGCGCCGCGTCCTCCGGCGTGAAGCGGTTGCCGTTGGCGAGTTGGCCCCGCGCGGCGTGGTTCACGATGTCGGGGTACGTCAGGAGGCCGCGAATCTGCACGCCGCCCGAGCCTTCGAGCATCGCCGCGTCGGCCTTGAGCGCGCACGAGCGGGCCATGTCCAGCCGCACCAGCCCCTCGGCACTCGGACTGGCGAAGCGCAGCAGCTCGTTGTTGAGCTTCACCAGCACGCCCAGCTTTTTGGCGGTGAGTTCGAGGTTCCCCGTCGCCGGCTGGCTCTCGGTGATCGGGCTGCCCTCGCCGACCCAGTACGCCGTCGAGCCGCCGGTGATCTTGGGGAACTGCACGCGCCCCGTGGGGGGCAGCGCCACCTCGCTGGCACCCGCGGTGGCGAACACCTCCAGGCCGCGCTGCAGGTCGATCAGCTCGCCGAGCACCGGCAGTTGGGCGAAGGCGTCGGAGTCGCCGGCGAGGGTCATCGCCTTGCGCCCCAGCCGGCCCCCGAGTCGCCGGGCGAGCCAGTCGGCCTCGTCGGGGTCGAAGCGCCCGGCCTGGGCGGTCATCTTCTGCCGCAA
>CAXTPM010000731.1:0-2598 GCA_964245865.1 uncultured Fimbriiglobus sp.
GATTGCCAAGCGCCCGAACTTCCCCGCGGTCGTGGTCATCCCGCAGGCCGAGAAGCGCCCCTGGCTCGCCGACAGCCCCGACGGCAAGCGCGCGGTGGCGATGCTGGACGCCGTCATCGCCGAGTACAAGTGCGACCCGAAGCGCGTCTACCTGACTGGCCTGTCGATGGGCGGCTACGGCGCGTGGAGCATTGCCACAGCCACGCCGGAGAAGTGGGCCGCGCTCGTGCCGGTCTGCGGCGGCGGTAAGCCGGCCGACGCCGCGAAGCTCGCCAACCTACCGATCTGGTGCTTCCACGGCGACGAAGACAAGGCCGTGCCGGTGGCGAGGTCGCGCGAGATGATCGAGGCCATCCGCCGCGCCGGCGGAAGTCCGGTGTACACCGAGTACAAGGGCGTCGGGCACAACTCGTGGGACGCCGCTTACGGGACGGACGCGATTTACGACTGGCTCTTGGCGCAGCGGCGGAAGTAACCCGGCGAGGAGGGCACCCGAATGGCGACTTACACGGCGATCATTCAGCGCAGCGGCGACTGGTGGATCGGCTGGATTCAGGAAGTTCACGGCGTCAACGCTCAGGGCAAGACGCGCGAGGAACTCCTGGAAAACCTCCAGATCACCCTCGAAGACATGCTGGAACTCTACCGCGAACAATCACTTGAGGGCGTGAACGGCCCCTACGAGCGTGTGGGCCTTACGGCGTGAAGCGGCGTGCCGTTCTCCGCTACCTCCACTCGCACGGCTGCGTGTTCCTGCGCGAGGGGCGCCGGCACACGGTCTACCGCAACCCGGCCGTCGGCCTCCAAACCGCCGTTCCACGCCACACCGAGATTGCCGAACCCACTGTGTGGAAAATCTGCCAGGACTTGCGCATCCCGGCCCCAGGCGAAGCCGTACCCGACCCGGAGGCGGATGCTGACCCCGCAGAGTAGTTCCCCGAAACACCGGACCCGCTCCACCGGCGGGGCCGATTGTGTGTGCCCCCTGCGCCTCTCTCCAACCCCCACTCGTGAAGGACTGTCAACTATGTCCGGTTCCCCTTCCCGCCGCGGCTTCCTGGCCACGGCCGGCGCCGCCGGCGCCGCGATTAGCCTCCCCGCCGCGAGTTACGCGCGCGTGGTCGGCGCCAACGGCAAACTCAACATCGGCTTCATCGGCGTCGGCGGCCGCGCCCAGCAGCACATCGATGTCGTGCTCCAGATGAAAGAGCAGAACAAGCCCGTCGAGCCGTTCGCCGTGTGCGACGTGTGGGACGGCGACTTCACCAAGGGCATGGACCGCCGCACCATGAAGGCCAAGGGCCAGGGCTTGTTCCCGGCCGCGAAGCGCTGCGGCATCGACGCCAACGACAAGACGCGCGTCACCAAAGACTTCCGCGTCATTCTGGATAACGCCGACGTGGACGCGGTGTGTATCGCCACCCCCGACCACTGGCACGCCCGCCAGGCGATCGACGCGCTCAACAAGGGCAAGCACGTCTACTGCGAAAAGCCGATGACCAAGACCATCGCCGAAGCGCAGGCGGTGGTGGACGCCTGGACCAAGTCCGGCAAGGTCATGACGGTGGGTGTGCAGTCGATGGCCGACCCGACGTGGCTGAATGCGTATGAGCAGATCAAGCAGGGCAAGATCGGCCACGTCATGCAGGCCCAGACCCGCTACTACCGCAACTCGGATGAGGGGCAGTGGCGCTACTACTCCTTGACCAAGGACATGAACCCCAAGACGATCGACTGGGACATGTTCTTGGGGCACCAGTTCGATGTTAACGGTGTGAAGCTGGGGCCGACGCCCGCCGAGCAGCCGTTCGACCGGGCCATTTTCGGGCAGTGGCGCTGCTACTGGCCGTTCGGCGGCGGCATGTTCACCGACCTGTTCGTGCACCAGGTGACGCACCTGATCGCGGCGATGGGCGTCCGGTATCCGAAGCGCGTGGTCGGCGGCGGCGGCATCTACCTGGAGTACGACGGCCGCGACGTGCCCGACGTGGCCACGGTGGTCGCCGACTACGACGAGGGCTGCCAGCTCATCGTCACCGCCACGATGTGCAACGACTACGGCATCGACGAGGTCATCCGCGGCAAGACCGGCACGATCCTGTTCAAGGGCGGCGGCGACCTGATCAAGGGCTTCGAGATCATCCAGCAGGGCGCGGCCTCCGGCCCGCGCGGCCCCGGCCAGACCGCGGCCGGCAACGTCCAAATGTTCGAGACCAAGAAGCCCGAACTCGGCGACAACATGACCTACAACCTCTGGGCGAACTTCGTCGAGGCCGTCCAAGCCGCGAAGCCCGAGCAGACGTTCAGCAGCCCCGCCCTCGGCGCCGCCGCGTTCACCACGGTGAACATGGGCGTGAAGTCCTATCGCGAGGGCAAGGCGTTCTTCTGGGACAAGGAGCAGCGCAAGCCCGTCGAGGCCGACGCGAGTTGGGCCGCGATGAGCGAGAAGCGCTCCAAGGAGCACGCCAAGCCCGCGCAGATTCAGGGCTGGACGGCCGGCGACACCGGCAGCACGCTCACCCCGAAGCCGTACCAGAAGCTCGCCGGGCCGTGGGTCGATGGCAAAGACCCGGCGGGGGAGTAGTCGCGGCCAGTTCC
>CAXTPM010000732.1:0-2591 GCA_964245865.1 uncultured Fimbriiglobus sp.
TTATTAGAAGTCGAAAGCCCGCCGGGGCCGTTCGGCGTGTACGGGTATGTTGCCGACCCCGCGTGCGACCGCGGCAACTCGAAGCTGCAATACTTGTACGTCAACGGCCGGCACTTCCGCGACCGCAGCCTCAGTCACGCACTCCAGGAGGCGTACCGCAACTTATTGATGGTCGGCCGGTACCCCGTGGCGTTCCTGTTTCTGCGCGTGCCGCCGGACCAGGTCGATGTGAACGTGCACCCGCAGAAGGCCGAGGTGCGCTTCCGCGAGAACTCGCTGTTGTACTCCCTGGTGCGGTCGAGCGTCAAAAACCGGCTGCTGAAAGCGAACCTCGTGCCGGCGCTTTCGGCCGCGCCGGCGGGCGCGACGCCGGCGGGGCTTCCGGTCGAGGAGCCGCCCCTGGCGCCGCCGTGGAGCCTGCACGCGCAAGAGCGGCCGGGGGCGACGACCCTGTTCCAGCCAACGCCGCCCGCCCCGGCGCCGGCGCCAGTCGAGCCGCCGGAAGCCGCGCCCCAGGCCGCGCCGCCAGTCGCTCCCGGCCCGCCGCTGGCGTTCCCGCCGGTCGCGCCGGGGGCAGCCTTGCAAGTCCACGACGCTTACATCGTGCTCGAAACCGAGGGCGGGATGCTGGTGATCGACCAGCACGCCCTGCACGAGCGCATTCTGTTCGAACAACTCAAGCGGCGCGTGCGCGAGGGGCGCCTGGAAATCCAGCGCCTGCTGATCCCCGAGCCGGTCGAACTGCCCGCCCAGCAGCACGCGGTGGTGCTCGAAGCCCAGGCCGAACTCGCCGAACTCGGCCTGGAGGTGAGCGACTTCGGCGGCAACACGATTCTGCTCGGCAGCTACCCGACGCTGCTGAGCCGCCGGGCGCCCGGCGCGCTGCTCCAGGGCGTGATCGACCACCTGGTGACGCAGGAGCGCGCCCCGACGCGCGACGCGTTTTTAGACCACCTGCTGGCCACGATGGCGTGCAAGGCGGCCGTCAAAGCGGGCGACAAGCTCACGCCCGAGGAGATCGCGTACCTGCTGCACCTGCGAAACTTCGCCGAGGAGTCGCACCACTGCCCGCACGGCCGGCCGACGACACTCTTGCTGAGTCGAGGCGACCTCGACAAGCAGTTCCGACGGATTTAGCCCGCCGGGGCAGGGGGCGCCGGCCGCTACAATGACCGCGAGTCGAACTTCCCCCCCCGCCCGAGGCGCCCGCAGCCGACATGCCGGACGAGACGACCGTCGATTGGACCACCCTCGCGGCCCTGGCCGTCATCCCCGTTCTGATCGCGGCCAACGCCTTCTTCGTCGCCACCGAGTTCGCGCTGGTGGCCGTGCGGCGCACGCGCGTCGAGGAACTGGTGCAGGAGGGCGTCCCTCGCTCCAAATCGCTCCTAGAAGCCATCGACCACCTGGACCGCAGCGTGGCGGCCTCGCAACTGGGCATCACCCTCGCCAGCCTCGCCCTGGGCCTGGTGAGCGAGCCGGCGCTGCACGCGCTGATCCAGCCGATTTTCGACCCGCTGCCGGTTAAATGGCAGGGGCCGGCGTCGCGGGCACTCAGCGTGGCCGTCACTCTCGGCATCGTCACCTACTTGCACGTGGTGTTCGGCGAGCAGATGCCCAAGATCGCGGCCCTACAGGCCAGCGAGCGCGTCGGGCTGTGGGTGGCGGGGCCGACGAACTGGTTCGCCCGCGCCACCGGCCCCCTCATCCGCCTGATGAACGGGTCGAGCACGTTCTGCCTCAACCGCCTGGGGTTCTCGGGGAGTTCGCACTCCGAGGAAGTCCACTCGGTTGAGGAGTTGCAGATGATCATCGAGGACTCCGAGGAGGCGGGCCAGCTCGACTCGGAGTCGGCGGACTACCTGTATAACGTGTTCAGTCTGAGCGACAAAAAAGTGCGCGACATCATGGTGCCGTGGGACAAGGTGATGTCGCTCGATTTGGCCGCGCCGCCCGAGCAGGTATTGCAGGCGGTGCGCGACGGCGCGCACACGCGCATGCCGGTGTACAGTGGCCACAAGCACAACATCGTCGGCGTGGTGAACAGTAAGGACTTGTTCTACCTGTTCAGCCTCAAGGGATTGGTCAACCTCGAGGACGCGCGCTACGAGCCGCAGTTCCTGGACGCCGACGACAGCGCCGCGAACGCACTGAGGCTGTTCCGCAAGTCGAAGCGGCCGATGGCGATCGTGCAGGGCGAGGGCAAGGCGGTCATCGGCCTCTTGACGTTGGAAGACGTGCTCGAGGAGATCATCGGCGACATCGAGGACGAGCACGACGACCCCGTAAGGCGCCGCGTGATGCAGGCCAAGGCCCGGCGGACCTCGGGGCAGGTGCCGAAACTGCCGGGGCGGGGGGAGGAGAAGAGGATTTAGCCGCCAAGTGCGCCAAGCTCGCCAAGGGAAGACACGAGAGAAAGGAAGAACGGGACGATTGTTTCCGAAACAAGTCCCCGGCTCTGCTTCTTCCTCATTCTTTCCTTAGCGACCTTGGCGCACTTGGCGGCTAAATCTTCTCCTCCCCCGTCCCCGCGCGTCGCTATCATGTCCCTACCCAGGGAACGCACAGTCGAGGACGCCATGGCCGAGCGC
>CAXTPM010000733.1:0-2589 GCA_964245865.1 uncultured Fimbriiglobus sp.
ATCCCACAAGAAACAGCGGCATAGATCGGTCATCTAGACCCGCGCTGTAGTGCTAGGGGGGCGCCGACCCCGCCGACCGAGTAGTTCGTAACTGGGGTGCGAAACCGTACGTCAATGCCGCCGCCCGCCAAGCCAATGCAGCGACCGTAAGGAGCTGCGTCCCTCGGCGACCCACTTCTGCCGGGCGGCCTTGAGGGCGAGCGGCCCGAACTCCGCAGCCGGGGTGTAGCCGTAGAGCTCGCGCAGGGCGCGGATGACGACCTTGACCTCGTAGAGTTCGCTCGTCGGCCTGCCGTCGGGGGTGCGGTAGTGCCGCTCGGCGAAGTCGAGGTAGGCGCAGAGGAGTTCGGCGAGGGTGGGGCCGCGCCCGGTACCGAACCGGGGTAAGCGGGAACTGCTTCGGCGAAGGGGTTTCAGGCGGATTTAGTGCAGTCGGGCTGATCGGCGTACCCCTACCGGACAAAGTGCTCCTCGTACTGCTTAGCCAACTCGTCGAAGTTGATGGTGGCGACCTGGCTCTGGCCCACCGCGACCGAATCGACGAACAGCGTGCCGACCCGTCTGACGCGGTGGTTCGACCGGCCTGGGGTGTAGATGACGACGTACTCGCGCGCCCCTCCGGCGGCGAACTCGACGCGGATGGTCGCCACGCTCACCCGGTTCCGGTGCCCGAAGGCGCACACCACGCGAGACACGCACTGCCGGATCGCCGCCCGGACGCGCGTCCGCATTTCGTCCGAGTTGTCTCCACCAAGCACCTCGGCCAGCGACCGGAACTCGGCCCACGACTCGCCGGCCGGGGACGCGGCCTCCCGGTCGGCCTCGGCCAACTCGGCGTTGACCGCCGCGAGGTCGGCGGCGTACTGCGCCAGCTTGGCCGCCACCACCGGGACGGTGCCGACGGAGTCCATCTGCGCTTCCCACGCCCTGGCGAGCGACTCGATTCTCTCCTTCTCGGAGCGTAGGGCCGCGGCCCGGCTCATCGCGGTCGATCCGCCCTGGACTTCGCTTGCGGGCACCTCGCGCAGCCCGCTCAGTAGTGCCGTTTCGAGTGCAGCCGCAGGGAACGAAGTCCACACGCCGCCGTTCCCCTGTTTCGCCCCGACCGGTACAATGCTACTGGGCCGGTCCTTCAAGTGCTTGTAAGTCATAGACCCGCCGTCGCGGGCGTCTCGCAGCAGTCCCCCGAACAAGTTGACGTGGGCGCCGCGCCGGCCGGCCCCGTAACTCCTTCGGCTCCTCAGCGCTGCCTGGGCCTGCAAGTAGGTTTCTTTGGCGATGGCGGCGGGGTAGTAACCCTCGACCGGGGGGCCGACCGGCTCCCGCCTGCCGGCCCGCCCCCTGTGCGGCTGGTACTGCCCGAACGTCGCGCAACTCCTGAGGACGTGAAACACGACCGTCTCGTTCCACTTCACCACTCGGCCCCGGTAGACCCGGCGACCCATCGTCGGCACGCACTCGGCATTGAGGGCTACGGAAATGGAGTGGACCCCCTGGCCCCCTATGGCGAGCGCAAAGACTCGCCGCACGATTGCGGCCTTCGCATCGTCGAGTACCAGTTTGCCGTCCTCGTAGTTGATCCACCCCGGCAGGCGTTTGGTGACGATCTTCTCGGCCGCGTTCCTGTGCTTCTTCGCCCACGCCGCACTCACCCGCTCCGACTTCACCTTGGACTCGGAGTGGCCCCGGTTCAACTCCATGACCGCCATTAGGAGTTGCATCGGCTCGACATCCTCGTCGTAGACGACCTCGGCCGGCAGTAGTTGCACGACCTTGATACCCGCCTCAATGAGGTTCAGCAAAAGCGTGAGTGCCGGGCGAATCTTCTCGCGCGACAGCCGGTCGAGTGACTCGACCACGAGGTAGCTGCCAGTCGGCACGCGGCCAGACCGAACCGCAGCGACAAACGCGGCGAGCGCGTGGGTGTCGGGGTTCTCGCGGTGCTTGCCCCGGTAGGCGCTGACGCCCTCGTCACGCAGCGACGCCGACGAGTCGAGTTCGACGTTGTTGCGACGGCACCACTCGGAGGTCTTCTCGACCTGGCGGCGAACCGAGTCGCCAGCGGCCTGCTGGGGCGAACTGAACCGCAAGTAGGAGTAGGCGAGCGACACGAATTGTCCCAGGAAGAGGAGCAGAACTCGGTAAAGTGTCGCGGGCTTAGTTGCCACGAGGTTGTACCTAATTCTAGCGAAACATGCCGATGTTCCACAACGAGTTCTGCCTGTACGCGAACACTCTCTCGACCGGCAAAGACTGGCGCGACTGCGGCCGGCCTTGCGACCGGCACAAGATCGACCTGGAGGATCGCACGGGGGCGCGGTTCCCGGTTGTGGCCGACGCCGGGTGCCGCAACACGGTCTACCACCACGTGCCGCAGTCCGCGGCCGAGTACGTCGGGCGGATGCTCGCGCTGGGGGTGCGGCGCTTCCGCGTGGACCTGCTGCGCGAGAACCCCGAGCAAGTCGCCGCCCTGCTGGGCACCTACGCGGGCGTGGTCGCCGGCTCGGACGACGGCCGGGCGGTCTGGCGCGGGCTTCGGGCGGTCGGCCAGCTCGGCGTCACGCGCGGCACGCTCGGGCTGGCGTAGGC
>CAXTPM010000734.1:0-2584 GCA_964245865.1 uncultured Fimbriiglobus sp.
CGGGTCGGCGGCGGTCGGCACGGCAGTCCCTCCGGCCGGGGCGCGTGCGGCCGGCCCCAGGCGGCCGGAGGTTCCGGGTCGCAAGGGCGCTGCCGGCGTGGTTGGGGTGGATGAGGGGGCCAAAGCACGTCGCGTGCCGGGTCGGGGGAAGTGGCGATCCGGCCGCGCGGGCGCGCGAAATCCCTACATGGCCTGCGGAACGCTTGGATCACCGGGTCCGGTAGTCGCCGCGGCCCCGTGCCCGCATCCCACGCACGCGCCCCCGGTCGCGGGCGTGCGGCCCGCTATAACAGACTCCCCCGCCTCCCCGCGCGAGTCACCACCGTGAACCGACGAATCCTCGCGGCCTGCGCTCTGCTCGCGCTCGCCGCCGCGGCCCTGGCCCCGTCCCCGACGCCTGCCGACCCGGTGGTGGGCGGGCCGTTCGCCCGGCCGAACCTCGTCGCCTGGTGCGTCGTGCCGTTCGACGCCGAGAAGCGGTCCCCCGAGGAGCGGGCGGCGATGCTCAAGCGGCTGGGGTTCACGCGCTTCGCCTACGACTGGCGGGCCGAGCACCTGCCGACGTTCGGGCGCGAGTTGGCCGCGCTGAAGGCGAACGGCATCGAACTCACTGCCGTCTGGTTCCCCGCCACGCTCGACCGCGACGCCCTCACGTTGCTCGGTGCGCTGAAGAAGCACGGCGTCAAGACGCAACTCTGGGTGACGACGATCGGCGGGGCCGCGAGCGCGACGCCGG
Source organism: uncultured Fimbriiglobus sp. (assembly GCA_964245865.1). GTDB lineage: Bacteria > Planctomycetota > Planctomycetia > Gemmatales > Gemmataceae > Fimbriiglobus. Next base: position 737 of record CAXTPM010000734.1, read on the forward strand.
CCGAGCAGGCGAAGCGCGTCGCCGACACGGCCGCGTCGCTGCGGCCGGTGGCCGAGGCGGCGGCGGCAATCGGCTGCACGGTCGCCCTGTACAACCACGGCGGCTGGTTCGGCGAGCCGGAGAACCAACTCGCGGTCATCGACGCGCTCAAGATGCCGAACGTGGGGATCGTCTACAACCTGCACCACGGGCACGACCACCTCGCGCGCTTCCCCGCACTCCTGAAGCAGATGCTGCCGCACCTGGTGGCGCTGAACCTGAACGGGACGACGCCGGGGGGCGACCAGACGGGGCGGAAGATTCTCCCCCTCGGCCGCGGCGACGCCGACCTGGGGCTGCTGCGCGACATCGTCGCCAGCGGGTACACCGGGCCGGTCGGCATCCTGGGCCACACCGACGACAACGCGGAGGAGCGGCTGCGCGACAACCTCGACGGCCTCGACTGGCTGCTGCCGCAACTCGCCGGCGCCCCGGCCGGGCCGCTGCCCAAACTGCGCACGCCCGCGCCGGCAGCGGCCCCCGCCCAGCCGCCGGGCGTGCCGCCGGCGCCGCCGGTGAAGCTCGAAGACTGGACCCCGCGCGCCGCCACCGGCAAGGCCGAGCCGTGGGAGAAGGCGGGCGAGCCGGAGTGGATCGACGCCCGCTTCCGCCTCACCGACACCGGGCCGCTCTTCGACGCCACCCTCGACTACCCGCTCGGCGCCGGCGAAGAGAAGCAGCGCGTGTACAAGGCGACGGCGGTGCGACTGGGCGGCGGGGCCGGGGCAGGGGAGGGCGGGGTGGTGTTCGACCGCGCCTCGATGCGGCTCGCGGCCGGCTGGACCGGCGGGTACCTGAACCACAGCGACCGCCGGTACGGGCTGATGAACACGCCGGCGCCCAGGGGCGAGATGGTGTTCGCGTTGGGCGCCGGGCCGGGGTGGGCCGGGACGGGCGACGCCGCCGGGCGGGGGACCACGATCCCGCTGCCCAAAGAGTGGGCGCGCTTCCGCGGACTGCACGTCCGCGGTGGCCGCGTTACTTTCAGTTACACCGTCAGCGCGACGGACGTACTCGAAACGCCGTCGCTCGAAACGCTCGGCGGGGCGAAGTGCGTCGTCCGCACGCTGCGCGCCGGGCCGAGCGACAAGCCGCTGACGCTGATGGCCGGGCGGCTGCCGAACGCGGGGGAGGTTGACGCTCGCTCCCTCGGGGTGCAGTCGCTTACGGCGCGGCTGCCCGGTAAGGGGGTCGCCTCGATCACCGCCGCGACCGACCCCGAAACCGCCCGGCTCTCCTGCGACGGAGCGGGCGAGGCGCGGCTGACGTTCCCGCCGTCGAAAGCGCCGCGCGTCGTGCGGCTGATCTACGCCCAGGGCGAGGGCGAACTGGCGGCGCGCGAACTTCCCCCGCCGAGCGACCCGGCGGGCCTCACCGAGCCAGGCCCAGGCCGCTGGGGCAAGCCGCTCGTCACCAAACTGGAGCGCAACGCCGCGGGGGGCACCGCGTCGTTCGCCATCGACACGCTCACGATCCCCTACGACAACCCGTTCAAGGCGCTGTTCTTCTGCACCGGCGTCGATTTCCTCCCCGACGGCCGCGTCGCCGTCTGCACCGCCCACGGCGATGTCTGGCTCGTGACGGTCGATGAGACGGCCGGCACCTGCGCGTGGCAGCGCTTCGCCACCGGGCTGTACCACCCGCTCGGGCTGAGGGTCGTGGACGGCAAAATCGTCGTGCTGGAGACCGGCCAACTCACCCGGCTGCACGACACCAACGGCGACGGCGAGGCCGACTTCTACGAGTGCCTCACCAACGACTGGCACACCGGCGGCGGCGAGCACGCCTACGACACCTGTTTGGAAACCG
>CAXTPM010000735.1:0-748 GCA_964245865.1 uncultured Fimbriiglobus sp.
GCCGCGAGCGCCGGGTTCGGCTGGTGCTCGGCCCACACGGTGAGCACCAACAGCGGCAGGAAGATCACGAGCATCGCCGCCAGGATCGCCCAGCCCTGCCGGCGGTCGCCCACCATCTCGCCGAACGTCCAGCAGAGCGCGGCGGGGATCAAGAGAATCGCCACCACTTGCAAGAGATTCGACAGCGGCGTCGGGTTCTCGAGCGGGTGCGCGGAGTTGGTGTTGTAGAAGCCGCCGCCGTTCGTACCCAGTTGCTTGATCGCCACCTGCGAGGCGACCGGCCCGACGGGCACGCTTTGCGTCGTCACCGGCTTCTTGTCCGAGTCGGCGGTCGGCTCCACCAGCGGCACCTCGTGCGACGCAGCGAACGTCTGCGGCACCCCCTGGGCCACCAGCGCCACCGCGAGTACGAGTGAGAGCGGCAGCAAGATGTAGAGCGTGCCGCGCACCAGATCGACCCAGAAGTTCCCCACGGTGTCGGCGCCGTGGCGGGCGAAGCCGCGCACGAGTGCCACCAGCACCGCCATGCCGACCGCGGCCGAGGCGAAGTTCTGCACCGCGAGTGCCAGCATCTGCGTGAGGTGGCTCATGGTCGATTCGCCGCCGTAGCCCTGCCAGTTGGTGTTGGTGGCGAAGCTTACCGCGGTGTTGAAGCTCGAGTCGGCCGACACGCTGGATTGCTCGTCGGGGTTGAGCGGCAGCACGCTTTGCAGGCTGTCGCCGTAGAAGCCGATCAATTGCCGCAGGA
>CAXTPM010000735.1:758-2582 GCA_964245865.1 uncultured Fimbriiglobus sp.
GAGGCCGTACACGGTTAGCACACTCACGAGGCTGAACGCCAGCACCGCGCCGGCGTAGCGCTGCCAGGTCATTTCTCGCGCGCCGTCGGCGCCGGCGAGGCGGTAGAGCAGGCGCTCGGCGGGGCCGAACAGCCGCACCTTGCCGGAGTAGACGCGGGCCATGTACCAACCCAGGGGCCGCACGCCCGCCACGATCAGCGCGAGGGCGAGGGCCAGTTGCAGTCCGCCGTTGGCGGTCATGAGAACCACTCCGGTTTGAGAAGCGCGGCGACCAAGTACCCGGCCAGCCCCACGGCGGCCACGAGGGCGAGCAGCGTCAGCGCGTCCACGACTACTCCTCACCTTGGAGGGAACTCAGCAGCCGGACGAGTAAGTCCGACGCGGCAAAAACCCCGACCACCACGGCCAGCCAGACGATATCCACGCGAGTGCCCTCCCTAGGGGTCAGGAGGTAGTATCGCAGGTGGCGGGTCAGGGGTGTGTCAAAGGCGGCGGGCGGCATATCAGGAATGTGTCAAGATCGCCCGCCTATCATCCAGTGTCGCACGATCGGAGGGCCACCGTGACCGAGGCCGACTGGCGATCCGTCGACGACCCCGCGCCGCTGCTGGCGTTCGCCGAGGCTCAATCGAGCGACCGCAAGCTGCGCCTGTTCGCGCTCGCCTGCTGCCGCGCGGCCGGCGAACTCGTAGCCGAGGGCGTGCGGCGCGAGGCGCTCGACGTGGCCGAGCGGCACGCCGACGGCGAGGCGAGCGGCGCGGAACTCGGGGCGGCGATGAAGACTCTGTATACCGAGTCGAACATGTCTAGCTCGGCTGCGGGCGAACTCAACCGAGCGATCAGGTGTGCCGTTGCTCGGCGCACGTCGGGGCAGGTTTGCGCCCGACTCGTACCCGAACCCGTCGCGCGGGCAGTCGCCGACGCAGCCGAACTAGGCCGGTCACGGGCGTGGCGATTGCGGATCGTTCCCTATAAGACGGCTGCCGAACTCGTCCCACCCGACAGCATTCGGGACGCTACGTTCGCCGTCCACCGCCGCCTCCAAGCGGCCATCGCCCGCGACATCCTCCGCGGTCCCGCCGCCCCGAGCGCCACCGCGTTCGCCCCGTGGCTCAGCCCCACCGTGGTCGGTGTCGCCGAGGCCATCTACCACAACCGCTCCTACGCCGACCTGCTGATCCTGGCCGACGCGCTCGAAGAGGCCGGGTGCGACCATGCTGCGGTGCTGGGCCACTGCCGCGGGCCGGGGCAACACTGGCGCGGCTGCTGGGTGCTCGACGCGCTCACGGGGCGCGGTTAGAGCCGGCGGCGCGCCCGCACCTCCTCGTAAGTCGCCTCGAAGTCCACCATGACGTGGCCGAGTCCGCCCAAGGCCAGCGGGAGCGTCGGCAGCACCCCGCCGACTGTGAGCGGCCGGGCGCGCACCTCCAGCCCGCACTCGCCGCTCTCGGCGTTGAGGCGCACGGGGCGGAACGACGCGGCACTCAGGTCGGCGTCGAGCGGCGGCGCGGCGCCGGGGGCGATCTCGGCCAGCAACTCCTCGAAGGGGCGCGACTGCCGAACCGTCACGGTGTCGATGATGATCAGCCCGACGGCGCGCTGCAGGTAAGCCGCGCACTTGACCGCGAACGCCCGGCGGTGCTCGGGGCGGTCCTTGTTCCCAGGGGAGACGGGTTCGATGGCGGCGACCAAAGTCGGCACGCCCGAGGCCTCGTAGACCGTGACCGCGAATCCCGGCGGAAAGGGCGGGGCGGGGGTCACGAGGTCTGATACCAAGTCTGGTTGATGCGTAACCGTCAGGCGGCAACAGCCCAGTGGAACCCG
>CAXTPM010000736.1:0-2572 GCA_964245865.1 uncultured Fimbriiglobus sp.
TGGAGGAAGACCCGGCCGTTCTGCGCCACGCGGAGCTGCCGATCGAGCAAATCCACGCGCAGAACGACGCCGCGCAGGCGAACGGTGACATGACGCCCGAGACGGCGGCCAACCTGGGCCGCGCCGAGCCGACCTTGGCCGCCGAGGGCGAGAAGCCCGCCAAGGCCGAGCACGCCAAGCCGCACGGCAAGCCGAAGCGCTAGGTGCGGAGCGTCCTCGCCTCGCCCCCGGCCCAGGAACCCGTCTCCCTCCAGGAGGCCAACTCCTGGCTCAAGGCCGACGGCGAGGACGCGCTCGTGCTGTCGCTCGTCGCCACCGCCCGCCAGGCGGCGGAGGACTACACCGGCCGCGCGTTCGTCACCCAGACGTGGCGCCAGACCGTCTCCCCCGTGGGCCGCTCCGGCGTGCCGGGCTGGCTCCCCGCAGGGAGTTACGACCTGCCGTATAACTTCTTTGACTCGCCACTACCGGAATCCGTCGAATTACTACGGAGGCCGGTGCAGTCCGTGGCCTCGGTGGGCAGCTTCGCCCCCGACGGCACACCCGCGATTTACCCGCCGACCGGCTACCGCCTCTCCGGCGACGCGCTCGTCTTCGCCGCCGGCTGGCCCTCGCCGCTGCGGGCCTACGATTCGGCGGACATCACCTACGTCGCGGGATACGGCGACCCCTCCCAGGTGCCCGCGCCGATCAAAACCGCGATCCTCCTGGCCGCGCAGTCCCTGTACGGGGGCCGCGCCGCCGGGGCGCCCTGTTCGACGGAGTTGGGCGACGTGCCCGCCGGGGTGAAGACCCTCAAGGCCGGCGACTCCACCATCACCCGCTTCGGCCCCGGCGAGTCGGGTTCCGCGGGCGGCCGCGGCGTACTGCCCGCCGCCGCGCTGGCGCTGCTCGCCCCGTACAAGACCTACCGCCTGTAGCGTGAGCTTCCTTTTCCCGTCCGTCATTCGCCTGAGCCGCCCGCAGGGCAACGCCGGCGCGGGCGCGCAGCCGTACAGCGGCCTGTCGCAGCAGAAGGAAACGGTGATCGTGACCGCCGCGAAGGCGCACATCCAGCCCGACCGCCAGGGCCAGGCTCCTTTAGCCGGACTCCCCGCCGACGCCGCCGGTCAGCCGACCGTCAAGATCATCCTCAAACTGCCCAAGGGCGTGGTGCAGCGCCGCGACGTGCTCACCGACGACCTCGGGAGCCGCTACCAGGCGATCCAGTCCACCTGGACGCCGCTCGGCACCACCGTCCTCGCCGTCACCCTGAACGGGCCGGGCGCCCCCGCCGCGGCCTTCCCGCAAGCCCCGTGGGAGCTGACCGCCGGCAACTGGGAGGCGCTGAATGCCCCGTGGGGCGCCTCCGAGGGCTTCGAGACGCTGCTCTCGCCGTGGGACTCGATCACGACCCCCTGGGCGCCGCCCTCGGGCTGGGACGCCTCTAGCCCCGCTTGGGGCGCGCAAACCGCCAACTGGGAAGCACTGCAATGACCGCACTCACCGGGAAGTCCCCGAGCGCCACCTACAAGGACTTGCTGCAAGTCTCGAACAACAACTCCGGCATCGACGCCACGCTCCGCCCGGTCGAGGACGGCGAGGGCACGACCTCGGCGCTCCTCGTCTCGACGACCGCCGCCCGCGTGGCCGGGCCGCTCGACTTCGCCGGCACGAACCACGCCGGGGTGACGCTCAACAACCTGACGACCGCCCAGCGCAACGCGCTCACCCCCACGCCGGGCATGGCGATATTCAACACCACGACGGGCCAGCAGGAGGTCTATAGCGGCACCGCCTGGGTCGCGGGGGGCGGCGCCGGGCCGCAGGGGCCGCAGGGGCCGCAGGGCATTCAGGGCGTGGCGGGGCCGACCGGCCCCACGGGCGCGACCGGCGCTACGGGCGCTCAAGGGGCCACCGGCCCGGCGGGCGGCACCGGACCCGCGGGCGCCACCGGCCCCGGCGTGCCGCCCGGCGGGGCCACCGGCCAGGTGCTCGCCAAGTCGTCCGGCTCGGACTACGCGACCGGCTGGGTGTCGCCCTCCGGCGGCGGCGCGTCGCTCAACCTCGCGCTGGCCGACTACGCCGCCACCGCCCGCCTCGCGCTCGCCGCCAACAACTGCCGCCTGCCGTACAGCTTCAACACCGGCACCGCCACCTGGAAGAACTCCTGGACCAAGCACCGCAGCGGCCCGGCCGGGATCAGGAACCTCTCGGCGCTCTTCCTCAACGGGCTGATCTCCACCAACTCCGAACTCGACGCCGGCTACGACTTCACCGTCACCGGCGCGGTCTACTGCAACGGCAAGTTCACGCCGTTCAGCTTCGGCGGCAGCGCCAGCGCCTCGCTGTCGAAGTCCTGGGGCTACGCGGTCGGCAGCACGGGCGTCTACGTCCCCCCCAACACCGACTTCTACGTCACCAACCTCCGCGTCGCCAACGACGCGGCCACCGCCTCGAACCCCGTCTCCGGCGCGACCCAGGCCAACCCCGTGGTAATCACCTCGACCGGCCACGGCCTCGTGAACGGCCAGACGGTGCAGTTCTCGGCCGTGGCGGCATGACCCAGCTCAACTTTGCGACCAACGGCGGG
>CAXTPM010000737.1:0-2570 GCA_964245865.1 uncultured Fimbriiglobus sp.
TCTTCTCTGCCGCCTTCCCCGCGCCTCCGTGGCAAAAAATCTTACTCCTCCACGTTCGCCGGCTCGACCGCCTTGCCGCCCCTGGCGAGCATGCGCTCCACGGCGCGAACCCCCTCGGTGGTGAGCTTGTAGCGCTTGCGCGCCTGCTTGGTGGTGCCGTCCTTGCGCACTTGAATTACCAGGCGCGGGGTGCGCGTCATCAGGCTGTCGAGGTCGCGCGTGATGTTACTCGACGGCCGGCCGAGGTTCTTGAGCGCCCCGTTGAGCTGCTGGCTGTCGAGTTCGGTGTGCTTCTGCACCGCCTGGAACCAGTACGCCGCGATCAGGGCGAACTCGACGGCGGTGTCGGGGTTAGCGGCGTCGAATAGGTCGGCAAAGTCCGCAAAGGCCTGCGGCTCGCGCGGCGCCGGCGGCGAGTCGCCGTCGTGGTGGGCGGCGTGCGACTGCGCCGACGACTGGGCCGGCGGCCCCGAGCGCGGCGGCGCGGCCGACGCGGGCGCGGTGACCTGGTAGCGGTCCAGGCACCACTTCAGCACCCGCCGCGTGGCGTCGGCGTCGAGGCTTTGCAGCGTTTGAGCGACCGACTTCATCGCGTCGAGTTCGGCGGACAGCGCCAGCGCGGGGTTCGCCGGCTCGGGGGTTTCGCTCACGTCTGGCTCCTTCGGGGCGTGCGGTTCACACCCCGATTCTACCGCGCTTCGCGTCATGAGTTCAATCATGGTAGCGTCAAGTTCGGTCGTGTGATGGTGTAACGGCCGCTGCAACCGCTCCGCCCGGCCGGCGACCGGGGCCGGCGGAAAAAATCCGGCGAAAAGATTGCCGCCCCCCGGCGGGCTTGCTACAGTTGGAGCAAGCCCGCCGGACACACCGCGTCCGACGGGCCGAATCGACTTGGTTCCGGTCTTATCCAGAGTGGCCGAGGGTTCAGGCCCGACGACGCCACAGCAACCGGCCCGACGACTTTGCCGCACGGCAGACGAATCGGGTGCTGGTGCTAACTCCTGCCCGGCGACACGCTGCGGACGCAAGTCCGCGCGAGTTGGGGTAGATAAGACGCCGACGGACTGGGCCGACTCGCCGCCGAAAGTTCCGCCACGTTGCCCCTGGGCAGTGTGGGGCGCTACAAAGTAGCCGCCGGACCCGACCGCGACGACTCGCCTTCTTCCACTCGCGCGCCTTCTCTCTCCCAACGCCTCGGCACACTGGATCAACCGCCACCAAGCGTGGGCGTGTCCGGCATTCTTGTGCGAAAGAGGTTCCCCCGTGGCCGACGGCTGTCCGACCTTGGGCTTGAAGTGCCGCGTGTGCGGCAAACTGTACCCTGAGTCGCCGATCAACTTCTGCACCGACGACTTCGGCCCGCTCGAAGTCGCCTACGACTACGAGGCGATCCGGCCCCTGGTGAGCCGCCAGGTCTTCGCCGCCCGGCCGCGTAACATGTGGCGTTACCGCGAGTTACTGCCGGTCGCCGAAGGCCCGGTCGTCGGCCCCCAAGTCGGCGGCACTCCCCTGGTGCGGTGCGATCGCCTGGCGGATGCGCTCGGCGTCAGCCGCGTGTGGGTGAAGAACGACGCGGTGAACTTCCCGACGCTCTCGTTCAAGGACCGCGTGGTGTCGGTGGCCCTCACCAAGGCCCGCGAGTTCGGCTACACGACCGTCGGGTGCGCCAGTACCGGCAACCTCGCCAACAGCGTCGCGGCCAACGCCGCGCAGGCCGGGCTAGAGGCGGTGATCCTAATCCCTGCCGATTTGGAAGCCGCAAAAGTGCTGAACACCAGCGTTTACGGTGCGCGGGTGCTGCGCGTGGCGGGGACTTACGACGAGGTGAACCGCCTCTGCACCCAGGTGGCGTTCAAGTACAACTGGGGCTTCGTCAACATTAACCTGCGCCCATTTTACGCCGAGGGGTCGAAGACCTACGGCTACGAGATCGCCGACGATTTGGGCTGGCGGTTGCCGCGCCACGTGGTCGCCCCGATGGCCGGCGGGAGCCTGATCGGCAAGATTCACAAGGCGTTCGCGGAACTCGTGAACCTCGGGCTAGTCGAGGGGCCGCTGCACACCAAAATGCACGGCGCGCAGGCCACGGGGTGCAACCCGATTTCGGAGTGCGTCAAGTCGAACCGCGAGCGGCACAAGCCGGTGCGGCGCCCGGATACCATCTGCAAGAGCCTCGCCATCGGCGACCCGGCCGACGGCCCCTTTAGCGCCCGGCTGATCCGCGAAACCGGCGGCAGTGCCGACGACGTGACCGACGACGAGATTCGCGCCGGCATGTTACTATTAGCCCGCACCGAGGGGATTTTCGCCGAAACCGCCGGCGGGGTGGTGGTGGCCACGGCTCAGAAACTCATCGACACGGGCCGCATCCCGCGCGACGAAGAGATTGTGCTGTGCATCACCGGCAACGGTCTGAAAACGCAGGACGCGGTGGCCGGAAGCGTGGAGGTGCCGGCGCACATTCGCCCCACCCTGGAGTCGTTCGACGAGGCGTTCCACGGGGCGGCGCTGGCGACTGTCTGATTGCTCATTCCTGCCCCCTCCCCCCTCCCTCCCTGAGGGGGAGGGTT
>CAXTPM010000738.1:0-2570 GCA_964245865.1 uncultured Fimbriiglobus sp.
GCCCCCGCCGGCGCCCGCGGCACCGCTGCCCGCCGCATTCGCCACCGCCACCATCGCCGCAACTCCGTCGCCTGTGACGACTTTCGCGCCGCACGACCGCGCCGCCTGGCCGGCGCTCGCGGCGTTCGCCCCCGCCGCCCGGCCACTCCTTTCCGAGTTGGGCCGACTCGGCTACCTCACCGAAGCCTCGCTCGAAGCCTGGCGGCGGCTGATCGGCCCCCGCGCGCCGCAACTCAACACGCGCGAGCGCCTCGCCGAAGCGCTCGTCGGCGGCAAAGTCGTGCCGCGCTACGTCGCCACCAGGGTGCTCAACGGCCAGACGCACGGGCTGGTCTTCGGCAACTACCGGGTGCGCGAGCGGCTGGGGTCGGGCAGCGTCGGCATCGTGTTCCGCGCCGAGCACACGACTCTCAGCCGTCAAGTTGCTGTCAAGGCACTACCCCTGCCCGACGACGCCCCTCCGGGCGCGGCCGACCGCTTCTGGCGCGAGGCGGCGGCGCTCGCCAAGCTCAGGCACCCGAGCCTCGTCGCGCTCCTCGACGCCGGCACGGTCGAGCCTCCCGCCGGGTCCGGCGAGCCGCTTCTCTGCTACTTGGCGCTCGAACTCGCCGAGGGGGGCGACCTCGAGCAGCACGTCTACGAGCGCGGGCCGCGGCCCCCGGAGGAAGCCCTGCGCTGGGGCCGCGGGCTGGCCGAGGGGCTGAGTTACGCCCACGCCGCCGGGGTGATCCACCGCGACGTGAAGCCGTCGAACGTGTTCCTGACCGGCGACGGCCGGGCGGTGCTCGCCGACTTCGGGCTGGCGCGGGACTTCGGCTCGACGGCCACCGCACCGGGGGCGCTGCTGGGGAGCCTGCAGTTCCTGGCCCCCGAGCAGTGGCACGACGCCGCGACCGCCGCCGAGCCGGCCGACGTGTACTCGCTCGGCGTGACCCTGTTCTGGACCCTCACGGGCAAGCTGCCCGGCGACGCCCCCGAGTCGAAGCTCGGCCCCCCGGCCCCGGCCACCCGGCGACTGCGCGAGGTCAACGCCGAGTTGCCCGAGCCGCTGGACGCGCTGATCGGGCGGATGCTCGCCAAGTCCCCAGCGGGCCGCCCGACCGCGGCGCAGGTGGCCTCCGAACTCGCCGGGATCGCGGGCGGACTCGCCGACCCCCGCGCCGAGGCCGACGCGCTGCGCGCGAGCGTGCGGCAGTGGCAGGCCCGCGCGGGCCTGGGGCAGTCGGCGACCTTCGACGCCCTCGCCGCCGCCCTCGCCGAGCGGCCGGGGCAGTCCCGCGCCGCCCAGGAGCGCGTCGCCAGCCTGACCCGCGTGATCGCCCAACAGCTAGCGACGAGGCCCGAGTGGGTGGCGCTCGCCGACCCGCGCGCGGTCGCCGACCTGGAGCGCGCCGCGCGCGTCTGCGACCTGGGGCACCTGAGCCTGCCCGACGAGCTGCTGACCGCCGCCGCGACCGGGCTGCCGCTTATCGAGGCCGAGCGCGCCGCCCTCGACCGGCACCCCCATCTCGGCGCCCGGCTGCTCGACCGCCTCGCCGAGTCGCACGCGGACGCCTTGCCGGGTCTGAGAATGGCGCGCGGTGTGGTCGAGCATCACCACGCCCGGCCCGATGCGGTGGGGGCCGGGTCCATCCCGCCAGGGGCGCGCGTGGTCGCCGCCGCGCTCGCCTTCGACGCGCTGCGCCCCGACGGCGACTTCGACGGGACTGTGGCGCGGGTTCAGGCCGAGGCGGGGAAGTCGCTGGACGGCGAGGTAGTCTCGGCGCTGGTCGAGTGCGCCGAGGAGTGCGAGCGCGTCTGGTGCGAGAGCCACGGCATCGTGGCGGACCTGGTGGCGGTCGGAGTCCCCGAGCGGGGGGCGTAAGCCCTCCGTGTCTGGCGTTCGTGAAAGGCTAGGACTAGACACGGAGGGCTTACGCCCCCCGCTCGGGGACTCGAACCGGGGCCGGCGCCGCCCTACCCCGCCACTAACTGCCGCAGGACGTACGGCAGAATCCCGCCGTTCTGGTAGTACAGTACTTCTTGGGGCGTGTCGATGCGGCAGACCACCGCCATCGTGACCGCCGCGCCGCCCGCCCGGCGCGCCGTTAGCGTCAGTTCGCGGCCGTCGGCGAACTGCGAATCCAGCCCGGCGACTAGCCCGGCGATGTCGAACGTCTCCTCGCCGGTGAGGCCGTGCGACTTGGCACTTTCCCCTGAGCGGAACTGCAAGGGCAAGACGCCCATGCCGACCAGGTTCGAGCGGTGGATGCGCTCGAAGCTCTCGGCCAAGACCGCCTTCACGCCCAAGAGCATCGTCCCCTTCGCGGCCCAGTCGCGGCTACTGCCCGCGCCGTACTCTTTGCCGCCGATGACCATGAGGGGCGTGCCGTCGGCCTTGTAGCGCTCGGCCGCGTCGAAGATGGAGAGCACTTCCCCGGTGGGCAGGTACCGGCTAAACCCGCCCTCGACCGGGGTGCCGTCGGCGCGGGGCGGCACGAGGTAGTTGCGCAGGCGCACGTTGGCGAAGGTGCCGCGCACCATCACCTCCCAGTTGCCGCGACGGGCGCCGTACTGGTTGAACTCCGCCG
>CAXTPM010000739.1:0-2568 GCA_964245865.1 uncultured Fimbriiglobus sp.
GAGGACGGGCCAGGGCTGCTCAAGGTCAAGCTCCAGAAGCTCGTGTACGACCCGGCGGTCGGGCCGGCGTGGGCGGACGACGCGGACGCGGAGGAGTGCTGGCTCGCGCCCCGGCCCGACCAGGAGTTCGCCGTCGGCAAGCCCTACCACGTGGTGGCCACCTCGGACTACCTGGGGCTGCCGATCTTCGAGGCGGTGCCGGCCACCGCCACGCCCGACCCGTGCGCGGTCAAGTTCAAGGACTTGCCGTGCTCTTGGCCGAAGGCCGTTCGGTGCGACCCGGTCACCAACGAGTTGACCGTCGAGACCTTCACCCTGGAAGTCCCGGCCGACTGCGAGCCGTGCAAGTCGCCCCCGCCGCCCGGCCCGCCGGTCACGCCGCCGCCGGTGCCCCCGCCCCCCGTCCCGCCGCCGCCCCCGGTGTCCCCGCCGCCGCAGTGCCGGTACTTCGCGGCGGGCTGGTACACCATCAGCCGCAACGGCCTCGACCGCGAGTGCTTCCAGTTCGCCGGGGGATTGGACCCGGCGAACCCGAGCGACTGCGCCGGCCCGCCCGTGACCGTGCCGTGGACCGGCAACCCCGGCCTGATCGCGGTGCGGGGCGGCCCCTACGCCACCCAGCAGTTGTGCGGCGGGTACGTCGAGGCGCCCGACAAGCGCGTCGAGTACGCCGGGCCGGGGTGGTACGCCGCGTCGCTCGCCGGGGTGTACGGCCCGCTCTCCGCCCCGTCGGCCGTCCGGGTGGACTTCGAGGCGCTCGCCCCGAACTACGTGCTGCGCGACGGCCCCTTTAGCGACGCCTGGATGGCCGCGCCCTCGCGCTTCGCGGCGATCGCCCCGCCCGCCCCCGACGCGGCGGCGCAGCAGGCCTACCTGGACGCCCACCAGACCCAAGCCCAGGGGGCGCAGTAATGGCCTGCCCGTGCTGCGGGGGACTCGCGTGCGGCGCCGTCTGCTCGGCGTGCGGCTTCACCGGCGCCGACCTCTGCGTGACCATCGAGGCGCCGGGCAGCGCGTACCTCTCGATCGGCCCGACCGGCCCCGCGACCGGACTGGTCGCTTGCCTCCTGAACGGCCGCACGTACCGGGTGCCGTGGGTGGGCGGCGGGTGGAGCCTGCGCCAGCGCCTGCCCGGCTGCGGGCTGACCGACACCGACTCCAACCACCCGGTGCTCGACCTGTCGTTCTTCTGCGAGAGCTGCACCTTCCGCGGCACGAGGGGCGTGTACCGGAACGCGATGCGCGTGATCTTCGCCGTGTCGAGCGCCTCGCAGTACGGCGGGGGCACCCTCGTCGGCTGGCCAGAGGGGGCGACGCCCGGCAACGCGCCGGGCGTGCCGGCTTACTTCGCACTGCCGTGCAACGCCGGGGGCGGTGCGATCTTCGACGGGAAAGTGTTTTGGAACGGCTCGGCCGGCGCGGGGAACGACCCGCCGCTGGCGGGGAGGATGGTGGCCCGGCCGTGCGGCGGCACCCAGGTTGCCACCCGCGACACCGCGTCGATCCTACTCGCCGGCCTCGGCTCCCGGCCGCAGCCGGCAAGCGAGTTCGGCGCCCCGCAGACTTTCGCCGCGCTCGCCGCTACCCCGCCACCGCCGTGCCGCTTCCGCTCCGAGGACGCGGCCCTCGGCTCGCGGGTGCGGGCGGCGGGCCTCTCGACCCAGCGGGCGTGGTACGACTGCCAGCGGCCGGGTTTCGAGCGCCTGGGCCTCTTGGTCGCCGAGTGCGGCTCGTACGGCGTCCCCGCCGGCCGGCAGTGCGGATCACTCGCGCGGTGCACCGGCTACGTCGCCTCCGACCCGCAATCCGAAGGCTAGGGGTTAACGCCGCCTCCGCCGCGCGGCCAGTCCCACCGCGTGCGGGCGGTTGACGCGCGGCCCCGGCGGGCCGAACGGCTGACGCCGAGACCGCGCCGGGGCGAATCCCCGCGAGACGATTGCCCCCGCGCCGAGGCGAACCGCCGTGCCGAGCGGACTGGCCACACTCCCGCCGATCGAGCAGGGCGCGTCCTGGCGCGTCGGCCTCGCGCTGCGCCCCCAGGGCACGCAGCCCGACGGCACGCCGTACCCCCGGACGAGCCTCGCCGGAGTCGCGGTGGGGTGGGAGGTCCGCGCCGGCTCGCTCGACTGGCCGGGGGCGCTCCTGATCGACCTCGGCCAGAAGATCGACTACTTCTACGCGATCTCCGAGGGCACCGTGTTCGCCCAGCTCTCCCCGAGCGAGACGGCCGCACTCCCGGCGGGCGACTACGTGTTCGACGTGTTCTTCCGGCAGGCCGGCCGCGCCGACCGCACCCTGCGCGGGTCGGTGTCGGTGCGGCCGCGGGTGACGGGGGGCGGCTCGTGAACGACCTGGGCGTTGAAATCGTCGGCTCGGGCGCCGACGTGGTGGTCGAGGTCATCGTCGCCGGCCCCGGCGCGACCGTCGCCGAGTTCAAGGCCGCGCTGCTCGCCGACCCGGCGTTCCTGGCGGCGGTGTCCGCCGGCGCCGGGGGCGGGTCGCTCTGGCCCGCGCAACTGTGGCCCGCGAACCTCTGGCCCTAAGGAGCCGCCCCCGTGCCCCCCGTGT
>CAXTPM010000740.1:0-2555 GCA_964245865.1 uncultured Fimbriiglobus sp.
CCCGCCGCGCACCAAGCGCTCGCTCACCAACATCCAGATCGCGGTTGATATCTCCGGCAGCATGACCGCGACCTACGGCGACGGCACCCGCTACGACGCGGCCATGAAGGCCGTTGACCAGTTCCTCGACTACCGCAAGGGCGACGCCTTCGGGCTGACGTTCTTCGGCGACGCCTTCGTCCACTGGGCGCCGCTCACCGCCGACCCCTCGGCGATCCGCTGCGCCACGCCATTTATGCGCCCCGAAATTGCCCCGCCCGCGTTCGGCGGCACCGCCATCGCCAAGGTGCTGCGCGGGTGCATCAAGGAGTTGCGCCGGGTCTCCGACGGCGACCGCATGATCCTGCTCGTTACCGACGGCATCAGCTACGACTTGCAGGAAGACACCGAGCTGCTGCCAGCGCTGCGGGCCGAGAAGATCACGGTGTTCACCGTCATCGCGGCCGAGTTCGACCCGCAGGACGAGTTGGTTACGATTTGCCGGGGCACCGGCGGCGAGGCATTCCGCGCGGACAACCCGGACACGCTCAAGCAGGTCTTCGCCAAGATCAGCGCGATGACGCCGGCGAAGACGACGCCGACGATCGCCGAGACGATCGACTTCTACCGCCCGTTCGCGCTCGCCGGGCTGGGGCTAGCTTTGTTGCACGCGACGTGCCTGCTGGGCCTGAGGTACACGCCGTGGTAACGCCGGGTGCCGACTCGACGCTCGAAGCCGCAGCGGCGGCGCACGCGCTGGAACTCGGCCTGCTCGCGGCCGGGGCGGCATTCGTCGTCGCCATCGCGGCCGAGGCGATTCACTTCGCGCGCGTCCGGCGGCTGGCGCCCCTGGCGTTCGGGCCGCGCGCCGGCGGGCTGCTGGCGACCGCGTCGTTCGCCGCGCTCGGCCGGATGCTCGGCCTGACGCTCTTGGCGTTCGGACTGGCGGTGCTGGCCGTGCTGCCGGCGAAGTCGCACAAGGCCACCGTCTTGCGCGAGGCCGACTACAAGCACCTCGTGCTGGTGCTGGACGTGTCGCCGTCGATGCAACTCAAGGACGCTGGGCCGGGCGGGGTGCAGACGCGCGCCGCCCGCGCCGCCGACTTGCTGTACTCGTTCTTCGAGCGCGTGAGCGCGGAGAAGTACAAGACTACCGTCATCGCGTTCTACACCGACGCCAAGCCGGTCGTCAAGGACACCACCGACCGCGAGGTCGTGCGCAACATCCTCACCGAGCTGCCGATGCGGCACGCCTTCAAGACGGGCGAATCCGACCTGTTCAGCGGGCTGAAGATGGCGGCCGAAGTGGCCAAGCCCTGGAACCCCGGCTCGGCGGTGGTGATGGTGATCTCGGACGGCGACACCGTGCCGAATACCGGGATGCCGAAGATGCCCGCGTCGGTGGGCGTGAACGTCGTGATGGTCGGGGTCGGCAATCCGGTCTCCGGCAAGTCGGTCGGCGGGCACCAGTCGCGCCAGGACGCATCGACCCTGCGCCAGACGGCGGTGCGACTCAACGGCACCTACCACGACGGCAACGACAAGCACCTCAGCACCGAGTTGGTGACGAGGATCGACGAGCGCGCCACCCCGCCCGACGCGGATAGGGTGAGCCTGCGCGAGTACGCGCTCTGGGCGGTCGGCCTCGGGGCGAGTCTGGTGGGGCTGGTGCCGGCGGCACTTGCGGCGCTCGGCACCGGCTGGGCGCCGGGGCGCCGTCCGGGAGTCGTGCGGCGCGAGCGGTCGGCGCTTGCGGGTGCCGGGTCGGGCGGGTAAGATCGTCGTCGGGTGGGAGTGTTCGGCCAACGGTTCAGGAGATGGGTCATGGTCCTCCGCGTGTTCCTGGTGCTCGGCTGGTTTCTCGTCGCCGGCGCGGCGCTGGCGTACCACTTCGGCCCCGGCCAAGAGCAGAGTAAGCTCGCGCTCGCCGCCGCCCGCGCCGCCGCGGCCGTCGCCGAGGTTGACCCCCGCGCGGCCGTCGAGGACTACGACGCCGCGCTCGCCGCACTGCCCGCCGGCCGCACCGCCGAGGCCCGGAGCTTGCGCGTGGCCAAGGCCAAGGCGATGATGCTCGGCGGGCAACTCCCCGAGGCCAACGCCGAGTTGCAGACTCTGGTGGACGAACTCGCCGCCGATTCGGGCGCCGACCCCAAACTGCTGGGCGAGGCGCGCGACGCCCTGGCCAACAGCCAGTACTACGTGACGTGGCTGATGCGACTCGAGGGCGAAGGCCCGGCCGCGTGGGAGCCGGAGATCGAGGCCGCGCGCCAGACGTACAAGTTGCTCGCCGAGCAGGCCGAGGCGCGGGGCGACGCGGCGGGCGCGGCGCGGCACCGCGAAGACCTCGAAGCGGCCGTGCGGCTCGCCCGCATGGACCTGGGCGAGCTGCAGGCGAAGAACCTGCCCAAGCAGTGCAAGGGGTGCTGCAGTTGCAAGTCCAAGCGGCCGGGCAATAAGCCGAGCGGCCAGAAGCGCGAGGACGCGCGCGGGGCGAGCGGTGCGCAGCCGTTGGATGAGGGCGGGCACTAGCCCCTGCTCGGCAGCTAAGAGACCTCACCCCCCGGCCCCCTCTCTGC
>CAXTPM010000741.1:0-2551 GCA_964245865.1 uncultured Fimbriiglobus sp.
GGCCAGCGCGTCCCCGTCGGCCTGCGACAGGGCCAGCTTGGCGGCGGCCAGCACCGCCGGGGGCACCAGCGCGGGCGGCACCCGGCGCGGGGGGTCGCCCGGCTCCCGGATTTCCCCGCCCGACGGCAACACGGCCGAGCGGAGGAGGTCGGCGGAGAGGAGTACCACCCGGCCGTCGGCCAGGTGCAGTTGCCACGGGAAGCGGTCGAGCTCCGGGTAGTGGGCGGCGTAGTCCAGGCCGAGGTCGGCCGGGGTGAGGGGGGCGTCGGTCGTGTCGGTCATGCGGTGGTTCCTTTCGACTGGTGGGTGGAGGACGGAACCGACCCTGCCACAGGCCGGCCCGGAAGGCCAGCGCGTTACGCGGGCCTGGTGAACACGACGCAGGTGTCGTGCAGGCCGGGGATGAAGCTACTGGTGTAGACTTTCTTCCCGCTCGACGCACCGTGGCTGAACCGCACGATGTCGGTGCAGTCTTGCCGCAGGCCGGCGGCGAACGCCAGCCGCTTGGTGTGGTAGGTCAGGGGCACGAACCCCGCCCCGTGGTCGGCGTAGTCGCCCATCAGGATTGCGAGCCGCCCGCCGGGTTTGAGCGACCTCGCGCAGTTGCGGACGAACTGCCCGTAGCGGCGGAGGAACTCCTCGAGCGTCGGCGCGCGGGAGAGGTCGCGCGGGTCGTCGGCGTAGAGCTTCTGCCGCCAGTAGGGCGGGTGGGCCCAGACGAAGTCGAACGTGCCCTCGGGCGGGAAGTCTTTCGGGTTACAGGCGTCGAACCCGGCGTGGATGTCCCAGGCGACGCACGGCACCCCCAGCTCGTGGCACACGTCGGCGCACGTGCCGGAGCCGGACATCGGGTCGAACACCAGTCCGGGCCGGAAGTAGAGCAGCAGGTCCTTGATGAGGTTGCCGCCGCAGTTGCCGGGCCAGCGGCGGTCGCCGTAGTCGCCCGCGAGGTGGGAGTGGTAGAGGCTCGTCAGGCGCGGCACGGGGCTGGCGGTGCGGGGCGCACGGGGCAGCCGCGCGTACTCGGGGGCGTAGCCCGGCTCGGGGCGGGAGTCCGGCTGGGCGTCGCGGCTACGGGCGGCGTAGAACGGGTTGATCGTGCGCGGGTGGGTCATGGCGTGAGTTCCTTTCGGTCGGTTGGGGTGTGAAGGGGCGGGCCGAGGCTCGCCCAGTTGCGTGGCTAGTCCTTCCTGTCGACGGCGACGCGGAGGCTGACCCGGCCGTCCAGGGGCACGGCGTCGAGCTGGACGCTGAACCCCTTGCCGTCCGCGTGGGGCCAGGCGCTGCCGATCCGGGTCCAGACGCCCTTCTGCCCCTCGCGGTCTCGGACCTGGTAGGCGACGTGGGTGGGAAGCTTCGCCGGTGATGTGGTGGTGTGGGTGTCGGACATTATGGACTCCTTCTCGTGTGTGACCGGCCGCGACCGCCGCGGCCTGATGGCACCGAGAAGAAAGCCGCGGCAGTCCGGGGCACTGGCGCACCGGGCAGGCGGAAAATTGGGGGAGACCGCCTGCGGGGGAGCCGATTTTCTGCTTGCCCGGCCCGGCGGCGGCTTTACAGGTGACTCGGAAGGCCGGGGGCGGGCCGGTCACACGGCTGAAGGGCTTAATGCAGAAGCTGTGTCCTTGGTTTGCGATGCCGGCGTCCGGCGTATGCTGACGGGATGACACCCACGATGCTGGTCCGGGAGTTGACGGCCGACGAGCGAACAGCCCTCCGGCGGGGCCTGAAGTCGGCCGACGGGTTCGCCGTGCGGCGGTCCCAGGCCCTGCTCGCCAGCGCCGCCGGTCAGGGGCCGGCGGCGATCGGGGCGGCCGTCGGGCTGTCGGCGCAGGCGGTCCGGAACGCGATCCGGGCGTTCCACGCCGAGGGCGTCGGGTGCCTGGCCCGCAAGCCGCCGGTCGCCAAGACGCCGGCGGCGGTCTGGGACCGGAAGCACGACGGCGACCTGAAGGCCCTGCTGCATGTGTCGCCCCGGACGCTCGGCAAGCCGACCGGGCTGTGGACGCTCGCCCTGGTGGCCGACGTGTGCCACGCCAGAGGGTGGACGGGGCGGCGGATGTCGGTCGAGGGCGTGCGCCTGGTGCTGGTGCGGCTGGGCGT
This sequence comes from uncultured Fimbriiglobus sp., assembly GCA_964245865.1. GTDB lineage: Bacteria > Planctomycetota > Planctomycetia > Gemmatales > Gemmataceae > Fimbriiglobus. The sequence continues at coordinate 2,104 of CAXTPM010000741.1, forward strand.
CGGGTGGAAGCGGGCGAAGCACTGGCTGACCAGCCCGGACCCCGAGTACGCCAAGAAAAAAAGGCACGGGACGACCTGATCGCCGAGGCCGCCGCCCGGCGGGACTGGGTGCTGGGGTTCCAGGACGAGTGCTGGTGGACCCGCCTGGCGCAGCCGAACCGGTCGGCGTGGGCCGGGGGCGGCCCCTTGAGGCTGCGGGCGAACGTCCGGGACCCGGCGGGCGGCGGGCCGGAGGCGGCGGCGTGCTACGGCGTGCTGCGGGCGGACACGGGGGCGATGATGCTGCGGTTCTGCGACGGCCGCCCGGTGAGCGCGACGACCGAGGACTTCCTCGGCTGGGTGTGCGGCGAGTTGGCGGCCGAGGGCAAGCGGGTGTTCGCGCTCGTGTGGGACAACGCCGCCTGGCACGTCAGCAAGCGCGTCGCCGCGTGGATCGCCGCCCACAACG
>CAXTPM010000742.1:0-2324 GCA_964245865.1 uncultured Fimbriiglobus sp.
GCGCGGTCAAACCCGAGCCGGCGAACCCGTTCCCTGGGTTCGACCCGAGCGCGGCGACCGACCCGGCCGGGGCGTACACCTGGGAGACGCGGGCGCGGAACGGCGCCACGACCTATACCCTCACCGTCCGGCAAGTCGGCGGCAAACTCGACGGCGTTCTCGAAACCCGGCGCGGCGACGGCCCGGCGGCGACTGCGCCGGTCGCCGACCTCGTACTGCAAGGCAACAAGCTCTTGTTCGCGGCGACGGTCCTGGGCCGCGACCAGAATACTCCAGTGACGTTCCAGGGCGTCGTCTCGGCGAAGGGGATCGCCGGCTGGCAGTTGAGCGACGCCGGGGGCCAGCCCCGCGACACCTCTTGGACGGCCAAGCGCGTCGCGGCGAAGTAGTCCCCTCCCCCTGTCAGGCTGGCGCCGGTGCCAGCACGCGCAGCCTCGGCCGCGGGGCGGTCAACTCCCCTTGGGGTCCGAGCTTGTGCCGGCCGCGCCGGCCACCTCGGGTGCGGGTCCGCCCGGCGGCTTGAGCGGCGCCTCGCCGTGCTCGGACCCGGCCGGTGGACCCTCCTTGCGGGTGCCCGGCGCGTCCCAGCGGACGAGCCGAAGGTCATCGACGAAGATCACGTACAGCACCGGCACCAGCCCAAGTGTTATGACCATCGCAACCAGCAGGCCGACGATCTGCACGTAGCAGAGCGGCTCCCACAGCGGGCCACCCTTGAGTGCCAGCGGCACCAGCCCGCCGACGGTGGCGAGCACGGTTACGACCACCGGCCGAAGCCGCGCCAGGCCCGCATCGACCACCGCCTGCCGCACCGGCTCGCCCTTCTCGTGCGCCTCTTCGATGTACTCGAACAGCACGATTACGTGGCTGACGATCACCCCCATCAGGCTCGATAGCCCGAGGCCGGCGAAGAACCCCACCGAGGTGTTCGACAGCAGCAGCCCCATCAGCCCGCCGACCATGCCGAACGGCACCGCCGCGCCCACCAGCAGGGGCTTGGTCAGGCTGTTGAACTGGATCACGAGTGCCAGGTAGATGGCGAACAGCGACACCAGGAAGGCGATCGAGGTCGATTTCGCCCCCTTCAACTGCTCCTCCTTCTCGCCCCCCACCGCGAAGCGGTAGCCGGGGGGCCACCCGGCGGCGGCGACCTTCAGCTTGCCTTCGAGTTCGTCCACGACGGCGCTCGGCAGCGTGCCCGGTAGGGCGTCGCACTTCACCGTCATGCAGCGCTCGTTGTCGCGCCGCAGCACCTTCGGCGGCACCGCGTCGAGCCTGAACTCGCCGACTTGGTCGAGCGGCACCCGCGCGCCCGACGCGGCGTTGAACACCGTGAGCGTGGCGAGGTCTTCGGCCCGCGCCCGCTCGTCGGGCCGCAAGCGCAGGGTGATCGGGATGAGGCGGTCGCGCTCGCGCAAGTAAGTCGCGGCCGCGCCGGACAGCCCGGCTTGGGTGAGGTTGGCCACGTCCTCGTTGGTGACGCCGCTGACCGCCGCCCGGTCGGGCCGGACTTGGAGGCCGAACTGGAGCGCGTCGGGGTCCCAGTCGTCGTGGATGTTGTCGGTGCCGTTGATGACGCGCATCAGCCGCTTGACCTCGTCCCCCGCGCGGCGCAACTCGGGGATGTCGGGGCCGTAGACGCGAATCTGGACCGGCACCCCGACCGGCGGGCCGCTCTCGAGCACCTCGACGGTGATGCGGGCGGTGACGTGCGGCGGCAGCGAGACCTTCAGCCGGTTGGCGAGTGCAGCAGTTTCGCGCGCGTCTTTGGTGTGGACCATGATCTGGGCGTAGCTCGGGTTCGGCTGCTCGGGCACGGCCGAGAGCCAGAAGCGCGGCCCGCCCTGCCCCACGAACGTGGTGAATGCCCGCACCTGCTCGCCCCCCTCCGCGTCCACCAGCCGGGCGACCCGCTCGGCCTCCGCGGCCGTCTCGCGCACCGACGTGCCTTCGGGCAGGAACAGGTTGACCGTGAAGACGTTGTGCAAGTCCTTCGGGAAGAACGACGACCCGATGAGGGGCACCAGGCTCACCCCCGTGCCGAGCGCCACGACCGCGGCGAACAGCGTCAGCCAGCGGTTCTCGATCGCCGCATTGCAGAGCCGCGTGTAGAGCCGGGCGAACCCCTTGCGCTCGTCGGGGTCGCTCCCGTGCAGCCCGTGCTGGCCGCGCAGGAGGTAGAAGCCCAGGAGCGGCATGAACGTCATCGACACCACCCGGCTGGCGATCAGCGACGCCGTCACCACCACGGGGAGCGAGTAGATGAACTCCCCCGCCCCGCCGGTCACGAGTGCGATCCCGCATCCTCCGGTGAGCCGCGCCCA
>CAXTPM010000742.1:2334-2545 GCA_964245865.1 uncultured Fimbriiglobus sp.
GGCGTACAGGATCGCCCGGGCGAGCTTCTGCGGCCCGAGCCACGCCGCCACGTCGCGCGGCTGGCCGTCGGCGATCTCGCGGTTGATCGCGTCGCTCGCCACCACCGGGTCGTCCACTAACAGACCCAGCGCGATGATGAGCGCGGCGATCGAAATCTGCTGGATGTCGATGCCGACGGCGTGGCACATGCCGAGCGTCATCGCGGTCGCC
>CAXTPM010000743.1:0-2528 GCA_964245865.1 uncultured Fimbriiglobus sp.
CCGAAAGACCATGACGGCAGGCCACTGCTCGGCACGGACGGCAAGACGCTGCCAGGAGACCTCCGTTATCGGGTGCGCTACCGAACACCTGGGCGGCGGCAGACCGATAAGCGAGGCTTTCGCACGCTGAAGGACGCAAAACTGTTCGCCGCTACCGTTGAAGTGTCGAAGGCCAAGGGTGAGTTCATTTCCGCGTCGGCCGGCAACATCACCGTGGCGGAACAGCTGGGGCATTGGTCAGATGGTTGGGCGGATTTGAGTGAGTCGACGCGCGAGCGGTACCGAGGGATTATGCGGACGCACGTCGTCCCGCATTGGGGGTCGGTGAAGCTTTCAGACGTCCAGCATGGAGACATACAGGCATGGGTTGCTGGTCTACTCGCGGCCGGGTCATCGGCCGCGACGGCCAGGAGCGCGGGAAATCGGCGGGCGGCGTGGCGTGGCGGGGCGGGGCGGGGGTAAAATGTCGTCGCCATGCCCGAGCCGACTCCTTCCGCCGATGCCGCCGCCCCGAGTCCCCGGCCGGGCCGCGCGGCGGGCGCGTACCTGCTGCCGCCGATCTCGGCCGACGACCTCGACCGGCTGCGGCGTCGGTTGGTGTACGAGGTGTCCGGCGGCGGGGCGAGCGCGCTGGTGTGTACCGAGCCGCCGGCCGCGCTCACCATCGGCCGCGAGGGGAGCCGCTCCCAGGTCGAGCGCAGCGACGACGAACTCGCCAGACTCGGGCTGACTCCGAGTTATCAGGCGCGGGGCGGCGGGGTGCACCTGACCGGGCCGGGGCAGGTGCTCTTGGTCGCCGTCACGCCGCACGGCCCCGACTGTCCGACGGCGGCGCGGCTGGTGGCGATTTGGGCCGACCTCGCCGCGGGCCTCGCCGCCGGGTTCGGACTCGCTCCGGACTCGCGCCCGGCGGGGTGCCGGCGCGTGACGCTGCGCGGCCGGCCGTTCACGCAGTTCGGCCTCACCATCCGGGGCGGGGTGGCGGTCGCCGAACTGGCGGTGAATGTGCGGCCCGACCTTGACCTCTTTCGCGGTCTCGACGGCCACGCCCGGCCGATGACATCACTTGCGCGCGAGTCCCCGGTGCCCGTGGGGGCCGGGGCGGTGCGCGCGCGGCTGCTCGAACTGGCGGTTGGCGCGCTCGGCCTGGGTCCGGTCCATACTGTAACGAGTGCCCCGTTCCTCTGGCCCCCGAAGGTCCATGCGAAGCAGCCTGCAACTCGTTGAGGCGCCCCCGAAGCCCGACTCGGTCGGCCCCGCGCGCCGCCTGCCGCCCTGGCTGAAGCGCAGCCTGCCGGCGTCGAACGCCAACTTCTTCACGCAGACGCTCATCGACGACCTCAAACTCGAGACGGTGTGCGAGAGCGCGAAGTGCCCCAACCGCCCCGAGTGCTGGTCGCACAAGACGGCCACGTTCATGGTGATGGGCAACCTCTGCACCCGCCCGTGCGGCTTTTGCAGTGTGCCCAAGGGGGCGCACCCCGACGCGCTCGAACTGGACGAACCCGCGCGCGTGGCCGAAGCGGCCCTGCGCCTGGGGCTGAAGCACGTCGTCATCACGAGCGTCACGCGCGACGACCTGCCAGACGGCGGCGCGGGCCACTTTGCCCGCTGCATCGAGGCGGTCAGGAGTGCCACCGGCTCGGCGGTCGAGGTGCTCACGCCGGACTTCCAGGGGAACGCCGAGGCGATCGACACCGTGATCGACGCCCGGCCTGAGGTGTTCAACCACAACCTCGAAACCGTGCCGCGCCTGTACCGCAAGGTGCGCGGCCGGGCCGACTACCGCCGCAGCCTCGACCTGTTGGAGCGCGTCAAGCAGCGGGCGCCGGAACTCGTCACCAAAGCGGGTCTGATGCTCGGCATCGGCGAAACCGTCGAGGAACTATTCGGGGTGTTCGCCGACCTGCGCGAGATCGAGTGCGACGTGCTGACGCTGGGCCAGTACCTCGCCCCGACGCTCAAGCACGTGCCGGTGGCGCGGTTCGTGCCGCCGGAGGAGTTCGACTCGATTGCAGTGCTGGCGCGCGGCATGGGCTTCCGGCAAGTGGTGGCCGGCCCGTTCGTGCGCTCGAGCTACCACGCGGGGGAAATGGTGCCGCCGCTGGGGCCGTGAGGGCGGGCGACTTGGGGGGCTAGAATCCTACGGGGCCGTCACGCCCCCGGTGTCCGCTGCGGCACCTGGTTCGGCGTCTGTGCTCCCCGCTGCGGCGAGGCCCTCGGCCACCGCGGCGGCGACCTGCTCAGCGGGCGCAGCCTCGCACGCCCCGGAGAGCGCCGCGACCGCCGGCCACCCGTACTTCGGGGCCATCGCCACCCAGGCCGCGACTCGGGCAGCCCACGCCGCCGGCCGATGCGGGCCATGCCAAGCTCGCAGGGCGACGCGGATCGCCGCATCCGCCGCCTGCCCGGCCGCGTCGGCGTTGGCGGCGGTCGGGTCGTCGGCCCACGCCCCGGCGGCGGCGATGGCTGCGGCCGGCTCCGGCTGGCCGGGGAACGCCCGCTCCCACACCGGCAGCAGCGAGCGG
>CAXTPM010000744.1:0-749 GCA_964245865.1 uncultured Fimbriiglobus sp.
CGATTTACTCGACGTGAGTTCAACCGAGGCGGTCGCGGGGAAACGGGTGAACAAGGATGCCGGGCGGGGCAAGCTCACCTATCCTGGGTTACTCGGTATCGGCGGCAGTCGCGCCCAACTGGGCCGACTCGCCGCCGCCGCCGCCGCCGCTGCGGGTAAATTGGGGCCGCGCGGCGACGCCTTGGCCGAGTTGATGCGCGCGGTCATCGACCGCGACCGATAACCGACGCCCAGTCCGATTGAGTCCGATCCGTCCTGCCATTCTTCGCCCGGTTGGGGTTCGCCGAGATGCCCGAGTTACTGCCGACCATTCGTTCGCCGCGCGACCTGCACCAACTGAGCGACGAACAGTTGCTCAAGTTGACGCAGGAAATCCGCGACGAACTCGTGCGCGTTCTCTCGCTGAGGAGTGCGCACTTCGCCAGCAACTTGGGCGTGGTCGAACTCTGCTTAGCACTCCACCTCACCTACGACTTCCGCACCGACCGGCTGATCTGGGACACCGGCCACCAGATTTACCCGCACAAGCTCATCACGGGGCGCTACGAGCGCTTCGACACCATCCGCACCAAGGGGGGCTTGATGGGCTTCCCCAACCCCGCCGAATCCGAGTACGACCTGTTCATGACTGGCCACGCCGGGGCGAGCGTGAGTACCGTGGCGGGCCTCAAGGCCGGGGACGACCTGCTCGGCCACCCCGAGCGCAAGGCGGTCGCGGTCATCGGCGACGGCGCGTTCCCCTGCGGCAT
>CAXTPM010000744.1:759-2517 GCA_964245865.1 uncultured Fimbriiglobus sp.
CGACAATAAAATGTCAATCTGCCCCCGCACCGGCGGCTTCGCCAAAGTGTTCGACTCGGCGCGCATGACCGAGCTGTACCAGTCGGGCAAGAAGACGCTCAACCAACTGCTGAACCAGATTCCCGTCATCGGCGACGTGGCCAAGAACTCGCTGGAATCGCTGAGGGACGGCCTCAAGGCCACGTTCAAGAACGGCATGCTGTTCGAGCAGATGGGCTTCCGCTACTTCGGCCCCGTTAACGGCCACGATTTGCTGAGCCTGCGTAGAACGCTGAAAGATATCAAGAGCCAGCGCGGCCCGATCTTGTTGCACGTGTTCACGGACAAGGGCCACGGCGTGCCGCAGGCGGTCGAAGACCCCGTGGCGTTCCACAGCCCGCCGATCTTCGAGGCCGTCGGCCCCAAGCGCACCAGCATCGCCGTGCGGCAGGGCGGCGCCAAGGCCTACACCGATGTCATGAGTGCGGCCATCCACAAAGCGCTCGGCGCCGACCCCAAGGCGGTGGTGCTGACCGCCGCGATGTGTCAGGGGAACAAGCTCGAAAAGGTACGCGCCGACTTCCCGAACCAGTTCCACGACACGGGTATTTGTGAGAGCCACGCCGTCGCATTTGCCGCCGGCATGGCCAAGGCGGGCGCGCGGCCGATCGTGAATATTTACAGCACGTTCCTCCAGCGGAGCTTCGACCAAATCTTCCAGGAAGTGGCCCTGCAAAAGCTCCCCGTGGTGTTCACCCTCGACCGCGCGGGCCTCGCCGGCCCCGACGGGCCGACGCACCACGGCGCGTTCGACGTGCCGTACCTGCGTATCTTCCCGAACATGGTCTGCCTCGCGCCCGGTGACGAACTCGATGTCGAGCCGATGCTGCAATGGGCGCTCCGCCAGGACGTTCCGGTGACGATTCGCTACCCCAAGGCCAACCTCGAACGATTGCCGCGCAGCGGCCCGCCGGCGCCGGTCGAACTCGGCAAGGCCGAGGTCATCCGCACCGGCGACGACGGCACGTTCCTGGCGTTCGGCGCGATGGCCCCGGCGTGCGTCGCCGCGTCGGACAAGCTCGCCCAAGACGGCATCCACTTCGGGGTCATCAGCGCTCGGTTCGTCAAGCCGCTCGACCGCGCCGCGATCTTGCACGCGCTCGAAACGCTGCCGCTCGTCGTCACCGTGGAGGAAGGCGTGCTCGAAGGCGGCTTCGGCTCGGCGGTGCTCGAACTCGCCAACGCCGCGAACGTCGATGCCCGGCACGTCGTGCGGGTCGGGTTGCCGGACAAGTTTATCGAGCACGGCGAGCGCGCCGAGCTGCTCGAAGGCGCGGGCCTCGACGCCGAGGGGCTGGCGCGGGCGGTGCGGCGCGCGGGGGTGCGGGTGGGGGTGTAACGGGGCAGAACCCCCGCCGTATAATCCCCCATGCCCCAGCCCCTGCGTACCTACCCGCCACTCGCCCTGAGCGGCCCCGAGCAAATGGCCCGCGACGAGGCGATGCTGCTCGACGCGGCCGACCCCGGCACGGCGAGTTTGCGCTTCTACACCTGGCCCGCGCCCACGGTGTCGCTCGGCTACTTCCAGCCGCACGACGTGGAGTTGCCGCACGCCGCCGGGCTGCCGCGCGTGCGGCGGGCCACCGGCGGGCTAGCACTTGTGCATCACCACGAACTGACGTATGCGCTGGCCCTGCCGGCCGGCAAAGCGTGGCAGCCGCCCGGCGAGTCGTGGCTGTGCCGGGTGCATTACGCCGTCCGCGATTGCCTCGCCCCGCT
>CAXTPM010000745.1:0-2514 GCA_964245865.1 uncultured Fimbriiglobus sp.
CGAGCTGACCGACCTCGCCCTGACGCCCGCGCTCGCCGTCGCGCGGCTGGCGAGCACCGCGCCGACGGCCGACTGCCCGGCGTGCGGGGCTACCTCACGGCGGGTCCACATCCGGTACACGCGCACCGTCGCCGACCTGCCCGGCCACGGCCGGCCCGTCGCCCTCCGCCTCGCGGTCCGCCGCTTCCGGTGCGGCTCGCCCGGGCTGCCCGCGGGCCGTGTCCTGCGAGCGCCTGGCCGGCGTCGCAGGCCCCCACGCCCGCTCGACCGCGCGCCTGGCCGGGCTGCACCGGCTGGTCGGCCTGGCCCTCGGCGGCGAGCCGGGCAGCCGGCTGGCCGGGGAGTTGGCGGTCCCGACCAGCGCCGACACGCTGCTCCGCCGCGTCAAGGACGCCGAGGTCGAGCCGGCCCCGCCGGCCCGGTTCGTGGGCATCGACGACTTCGCCTTCCGCAGGGTGCAGACGTACGGCACGGTCGTGGTGGACCTGGAGCGGGGGCGGGTGATCGACCTCTTGCCCGACCGCGAGGCCGCGACCGTCGAGGCGTGGCTCAAGGCCCACCCCGGCGCCGAGGCGGTGACGCGGGACCGCGCCGGCGCGTACGCCAAGGGCGTGAGCGACGGCGCCCCTGGGGCGGCGCAGGTCGCGGACCGGTGGCACCTGCTGAAGAACCTGCGCGAGGCCGTCGAGTGCCTGTTCGAGCGCCTGGCCGGCGCGATCGACGCGGCCCTGCACGAGGAGCCCCCGAAGCCGACCCCCGAGCCGACGCCCCCGCCTGCGGCCCCCGACGCCCCGAGCGCGCCGCCGGAGCCGAAGCCCGACCCCCGGCGCGCGGCGTTCGACCGGGCCCGCGAGCTGGCGGCGCGGGGCGTGCCCGTCCTGGAGATCGCGGCGCGGGTCGGGCTGGCCCGGAACACGGTTCGGCGGTACCTGCGAACCGGGCGCCTGCCCGACCGCCGGCGCGGCAGGCCGGCCGCCGGCAAGCTGTCGGCCCACGCCGCCTGGATCGACCGGCGGATCGCGGGGGGCGTGGCGTCCGCCGCCCGGCTGCACCGCGAGTTGATCGAGCTGGGGGTGCGGGCGTCGCCGGCCACGGTTCGGCGGGCGGTGGCGGCCCGGCTGGCAGCCGCCGGGCAGCAGCGCCGGCCGGGGAGGCCCACGCCGGCGCCGCCCGCGCCGACGCCGCGGCGGCTGTCGTTCGACTGGGTGCGGCGTCCCGAGCGGCGCGACCCGGACGCCCACGGCCCGCAGCACCAGGAGTGCGGGAGAACCGTCAAAGTGACCCGGTAGCGATCACCTGAAGTTGACCCGCCCGGCGGGTGCGCAGCATTGTCCCCCCGCTCGGGGCGTGGGGCCTGCGCGCCCGCTCGCGTGTCTGCGGCCGCCCGGCCGCCTGGGTCCGGCGGGGCCGGGGGCGGCGCCACGCCGAACGCGCTGGACCGGCAGTTCGCGTCGGCGAGGTGCGACGAGAAGTGGGTCAGCGACATCACGCTCGTGGCGACGGGCGAGGGCTGGCTGTACCTGGCGGCGGTCGCGGACCTGTACTCCCGCCGGGTCGTCGGGTGGGCGATGGGCGGCGCGCCCGACTCGGCCCTGGCGGCGCGGGCGCTCGCGATGGCCGTGGCCCGACGCCGGCCGGGTCCGGGGCTCTTGGTGCACTCGGACCGGGGATGCCAGTACACGAGCGCGGAGTACCGGGCCGCGGCGGCCGGGCACGGGGCGGCGCTGAGCCACAGCCGCAGGGGCAACTGCTCTCGACAACGCGCCGGCGGAGTCGTTCTTCGCCGGCCTCAAAAAAGAGCCCGCGTACCGGGAGTCGTTCGCCACCTGGGCCGCCGCCGAGCGGTCGATCTTCGAGTACGTCGAGGTGTTCTACGACCGGGTGCGGCTGCACTCGAAGCTGGGGTACGTCGCCCCGGCGAGCTCTGAATCGTCACAACCCTGACACACCGTCAACAAACCGTGGAGAACTCCACGGTGACCATCTTCACCGCCGCGAGCTTGTACTCCGGCGTGTAGACCTTACGCTTCGCCTCCATCGGTGAGCCCCTTGTTGGTCAGAGTCTACACCGCTTTCACGCTGTCCACTTTCTCTGAGGAAGATCATTCCCACCGATACGACCGGTGCGGGACTCGCACCCGGTGCGGCGACCGCCGGGCCGTCCCGCACACCCGAGTGCAGTCGGACCGGCCGGCGGCAGGAGACGCGGCACCGCAGCCGCCCGCGATCAACTCACGGCCTTCGGGGTCCGGGTCTCCGGCACGAGCATTACCGCGAACGCCAGGAACACGGCCCAGGAGGCCGCAGTCGAGACCATCGCGGTGCGGAGGGCGAAGGCGGACGTATCGACGCTGCGGGGCGTCCACACGCGGCGGGGGTCGTTCTGGTAATTCTCGACCAGCCGGTCGTCGGTGATCGCGTCGGCCTCGGCCCGGCCCGCCGCGACCTCGGTCGCCATCAGGCTCTTGTACTCGACTGTTGTGTCCGAGTAGAAGTAGCCCTTGACGTACCGGT
>CAXTPM010000746.1:0-2032 GCA_964245865.1 uncultured Fimbriiglobus sp.
GTGGCTCATACACCAAACCTATGCGCCCGGCCCCTATTGTGCAGCGACTCTATTGCTTCACCTCAATTAAGGTGTAGCGGTCGTAGCCCTGCGCGCTCAGGCGCGCGAACAGGTCGGCGTAGGGGTAGCCGCTGTCGAGTTCGTTGATGTGGCACGACTTGATCGACGGCCCCAAGAGCTTGAACGCCTCGGCGAGACTGCCATCGATGACATCGGTGGGGTTCGAGTTCCAGGTGAGGCCCACCGAGGGGTGGCCGCACTCGTCCATGATGCGGCGGGCCAGCGCGGGCTTCTGCGTCGGGTCGCCGTGGACTTCGAGCCAGACTTCCAGGCCCAGTCCTTGGGCGAACTGGCCGCACTCCTTGAGCGCCTTGCCGATCTGGGCGCAGGCCTGCTCGGGGGTCTGGCCGCGGGCCACGCCGTTGGGCCGGACCTTCACGCCGCGCCCGCCGCAGTCGGCCGTTAGGGTGAGGAACTCACGGCAGGACTGGACGTTCCTGGCCACCACCGCCGGGTCGTCGCTGTGGAACTCGCACACACTCCCGCAGCCCCAGAAGACCACGCCCGCGTCGGCGAAGCGGCTCTTGACCTCCTTGCGCTCGTCGGCGCTCAGCTTCGGCTCGACGCCGTGGCGGTGCGTGGTGCGGCACTCGACTGCCTTCACGCCGCCCTTCTGGCAGTGCGCCAGGAGCGTCGGCAAGTCCCAATCCTTGGCCGCGTTGTAGGTCACGAGGCCCAGCTCGAACTTCGGCTTCGGCGCGGCGGGCGCGTCGGCGGCGCGCAAAAGTTGCGGCGCCCCGGCCAGGAGAGCGGGCGCGACGGCGAGGAGTCGGCGGCGGGTCAGCATGGCGAGTCCCTTGGGTTGATCGTCTCGGGCGCGTCCCAGGTCGGCGCGGGTTCTTTTCCTGTCCCCTCCCCCCTTTGAGGGGGAGGGGACAGGAAAAGAAGGGGGCCAGGTGACGGCAAAACTCGTCCTAAAGGCTGCTTTAGGAGTCGCCCCCGACCTCGCCGCCGGCGCGGGTGCCCAGCGCCCGCCACGCCGTCAGGCTGATGCTCGAAGGCACCGAGCGCACCGAGCCGTCCATGATCAGTACGTTGACCGCGCCGCCGCTGTGGTAGCTGCGGGCAGTCATCGCCGCGTAGGAAATCGCGGTGGCCGACGAGCCATCGCGGCTGCTGACGTAATCGACATCGGCGTCGGTGCCAGTTACTTTTACCGGCGTTCCGGGGGCGAGGGCGAACGTGACGCCGTTGTGGAACGTCTGCCCCTCGGTCCAGCCGGTGTGGGCGCTCTCGGTCCTGAGCGTGCCGCCCAGCGCGAGCAGGCCGGGCGCGTCCGACGGCGGCAGCGGGGTCGACGTGCCGCCGAGGTTGTAGGCGCCGTAGGCTTTGACTTCCGCGTAGCCCACGGTGTTCGAGGTGCCGTCGGCGATGTCGGCGATGCGCACGCCGCCGTTGGGGGTCGAGGTCAGCGCGATCGGCCCGTCGCCGCCCTGGCCCGTGACGGGGTTCCACACCAGCCACGAGCCGACGTTCGCGGCGTAGTTCAGCGGGTAGCGCGTGATGGTCTGGGTTCCGGTCGGCGGCTTGGCGCGGTCGTTGACCTCGCTCGGGCAGAGGTAAATCGGGATGCGCTGCGAGGTGACGGCGGTCTGAGTGTTGGCCGCGGCGGTCAGGTCCACGAGTTGGTACAGGTTCGACTGCTCGACGTAGGGCAAGAGCCGCGCGAGCGCGGAGTACGAGTCGGGCGCGGTCTTGCCCACCGGGTAGACGCCGTTCGGGGGGAAGCGGCCGTTGCCGCTCTCGAAGTTGTGGAGTGCTAAGCCGATCTGCTTGAGGTTGTTCTGGCACTTGAGGCGCGCCGCGGCCTCGCGCACCTTCTGCACCGCCGGGAGGAGTAGCCCGATGAGGATCGCAATGATGGCGATCACGACGAGTAGCTCGATGAGAGTGAAAGCACGGCGAATCACGCGGGGCACTCCGGGACGGGACACTTCGGCGGCGGGTGTTGAGAGGATTTGACGAGCAGGGT
>CAXTPM010000746.1:2042-2511 GCA_964245865.1 uncultured Fimbriiglobus sp.
CAAGCCCGGCAAGAGGGTTTACCCACGCCGCCGTCCCCGGTAAGCTAGAGGTGCCGTCATCACTTCGACAATCCGCACCGAACTGGGGCCGACCGATGCTACCCGCCGCACTGGACTGGCTCGACAAGAATCACGAATCGGTCGTCCGCGGCCTCTCGGAGCTGGTCGCCATCCCGAGCATCTCCACCGACGGGGAACACGCCGCCGAGATCGAGCGCACCGCCAAGCTCACCTGCGAGCAGATGCGCGACGCCGGCCTCACCAATGTGGAGGTCTTGCGGGTCGGCAACTCGCTCCCCTACGCCTACGGGGAGTGGCTCGAGGCCGGGCCGAGTAAGCCCACGGTGTTCCTGTACGCCCACCACGACGTGCAGCCGGTGAACTACGTCGAGCAGTGGAAGTCCGACCCCTGGAAGCTCACCCGCCGCGACGGGCGCCTCTACGCGCGCGGCTCGGCCGATGATAAGGC
>CAXTPM010000747.1:0-2510 GCA_964245865.1 uncultured Fimbriiglobus sp.
CATCGACGCCGTTGGGCACGACATCGACGTTTCTAACGCCCGCGAGCCAGCGGAAGGCGCGCTTGTCGGCCCCCGTAACGGCCCACACGCGGTCGAGTTTGCTCTGGTAGGCGCGCTCGTAGACCAGTTTGATCGCGCCGTGCTTGAGTTCGCCCCAGGTGCCGGGCTTGGTCGCCCGAGCCATCGACCAGTGGTGCCAGGCCCACTCGTCGGCGGCGTACCAAATCCGCTTCGCCCGGCGAACCGCCCCGAGGTACGGCAGTACACTCAGCCCCGACACCACCACCGCATCGACGTGGCGCGATTCGGCGAGCGCGCCGAGTTGCCGCGCGTGCGACTCCGGCACGCCCCAGTAGTCGCGGAACTTGGCTTGCGCGCGGGTGAACTCGGTCGCCGGCCAGTCGGGCGCGGGTGCCCCCTGCCAGGCGTCGAGCACCGTGACCGAGGCGAACGGCACGCCGGCGAGCGCTTCGGGCGGCGACTCGGCGCGCGTGGCCAAATGCACCGCGTCGCCCTGTTGGGCGAGGGCGCGCATCATGTGGTACGTATGCACATCGTGGCCGCTGGCGCGCGGCCAGGCGAAGCGCTCTTTGAAGAACAGCCACGACCGCGCGGCGCTCATACCGCCCCCGCCAGCTCGCGCCGCGCCGGCGCCGCCACCGCCGCAGCCGGCCACGCGCCGAGGCGCCGCCCCAGCTTGCACCCCAGCGCCGCGCCGAGGGCGGCGACCAGCACGCCCGTGGTCGAGGCCGTCCGGCCCGGCACCGCGAGTTGGCCGAGTTCGAGCGCCAGCGCGAACGCCGACGCCGCGAGTGCCGCCGCCCACGCGGGGCGGCGCCTGCGCGCCAGCGCCCAGCCGGGGAGGAACCACAGCGCCACCTGCGCCGCCAAGATTTCGAGCGCGTCGAGGTCGCGCTTGTGGAAGGTGTCCGCCAGCGGCAGCCAGACCCACTGCGAGCGCTGACTGAGGGGTTCGGCAGACTCCGCCGGGGTCCAGGCGAGCGCCACGAGCATCGCCCCGTAGGCGGCGAGCGCCGGCCGGCTGCCGCCGGCGCGCTCGGCCTCGTAGGCGACCGCGATGGCCAGCCCGCCCACCAGGGCGTCGGTGGAACTCGGGTGCCGCGACACGCTCAGTTGCCCGGCCTCGCACGCAAGCGCGAACAGCAGCCCGCCGGCGTACACCCACGCGCGCCGCACGCCCCCCCGCCGCAGGGGCGGCTTCCAGCGCGCGGCGACGAGTCCCACCGGGGCGAACAGCGCGAACAGGCGCAGGAGTTTCACCCACGCGGGGTCGGCCCCGGCCGGGTCGCCGAACGGGACGAGCGTCACCGCGCCATTGGCGAGGCCGTGCTTGAGCCGCCGGGCGAGCGTGCCGGGGCTGGGTTCGAGGTCCAAGGGCAGCAGTTCGACCGCCAGCACGGCGAACAGGGCCGCGCCGAGGTAGACGCCCGCCGCGCCATCGACGGCCGGGTGGTTCGCCAGGTCGCGCAGGCGGTCGGTGAGGCGCCGCCCCGCCGCCGCCCAGACCGCCACGCCCAGGGCGCACCCCAGGGTCTGGGCGAGGATGTCGCTGGCGCTACAGTTGCGCGGCGGGAAGAACAGTTGGGCGAACTCGACCGCCGCGGCGAGCGCGGCCCCCAGCAGCACCGCCGCGACTCCCTGCGCCAGCGTCCGCCGCCCCGGCGGGAAGCGGTCCACCTGCCAGGCGCCCATCAGGCAGTACCCCAGCGGGAAGCCGAGCAGGCAGTTGGCCAGCCAGTCGGAGTTCGAGTACGCCCGGCGGCTGTTACCCAGCACCCACCCGAACGCGCCCCAGGCGTCTTCGAGAGTGCGGTAGCGGAAGTGGAACGGCACCAGGCTCCCGTACACAGTGAACGCCGCGAACCCGAGCGCCAGGAGGGTGAACGTCCGCCGGGTCGCGCCGGGGGTCAGGGGCAGACTCACGCCGGCCCCTTGCGGAACGGCGCGGCGCCGAGTGCCGCCGAGAGCGCGGCGGGGTTACGCCGCGGCAATCCGAGCGCGTCGCCGGTTTCGATGGCCTCGGTCGGCACCGCCACCCAGTCGATGAGCCGCAAGCCCAGCACGACTAGCCCGAGCGCCAGCGGCATCATCAGCCAGCCGGCGAGGTCGTGGACCACCAAGTCCCCCAGCCGCCGCCACCCCGCGTGGTACACCAGCCCCGTCACCACGATGCGCAGCAGGTTGCACCCGAGCGCGATCGGCACCGCCATCGCCAGCACCAGCGCGCGGTCGATCAGCGGCCGGTGTCGCATCAGGAGCGCCGCGCCGGCCGCGAGCGCCAGGAACGCCAAGAGCATACTCAAGCCGCCGCACGCGCGGTCCACCTCCAGGCGCGTCTCGCCGATCACGATCACGTTCCCCTCGGCGGAACTCGCCAGCCCCAGCGTTTGGAACGCGAAGTTCCCCCCGGCGGTCGCGGCGCGCTGCAAGCCCTGCCCCAGCGCGGCCTCCACGCGGTACGGCAGGGGGAGCGCGAATACCAAAAACGC
>CAXTPM010000748.1:0-2509 GCA_964245865.1 uncultured Fimbriiglobus sp.
GCTCGGTGGCGGAAGTGGCAGGTCGCCTCCCGCACGCTCGCCGCGAGGAGGTCGTGCCAGTGGTTCACGCTGTCGTCGGCCGCGTGCTGGCGGTACGTCTGGAACGCCTTCCGCTGGAGTCTCATGTCGAGCGGGCAGGCGGCGGCTCGGCACTCAGCCAGCAGCCGCTCGGTCACTTCCCCACACGTCTCGGGGGTGAGGGATGCCCCGTCGTCGGCGGCCCACCCGGCGGCCGCCAACTCCCGCATCTTGGCGGCGACCTCGGCGTCGGTCACGTCCACTTTGTGTACCTCGATGCGGGTGGCCAGCGCCTTCAGCTCGGGCAGGTTGGCGAGCGGCGCGTTGCTGATGAGGATGAGGCCGCCCCGGAACTCGAACGGCTCGACCGGGTCGCTGGCCGTCGTCCAGGTGACCTTCCGGGGGTGACCGGGCTGGGACCAGAGTGCCGACCGGAGCACGCCCTGGGCGTCGGGGTCTTTGGTGAGCCGCTCCATGTCTTCGAGGACGTGGACGGCGTCCCTCTTGCCCTGGAGGGCGAGGAACAGCCCCTTGCCGGTCATACGCGAGTTGAACAACTCGTAGGGGACTCCGAGCCGCCGCAGCCGGTCGGTGACGGCGAACGACTTGCCAACCCCGCCGGGGCCGTACAGGTACAGCCCGGTCTTGTACCCCTTGGCCACGCCCGTCACGAGGTCGCCCAGGACGGTCATTTTCCGGCCGTAGCTGCCCAGCGCAGCTTGGTCTGGCTCGCTCAACATGATTAACTCCTCCGAGTAAAGAGGTCTCAGCAGCCAGCGCTGAGACCGGAGACTGGAGACGGCCGGCCGCGTCTCTGCGGGCCGGGCCGGAGACCTGAGACCGGAGACTCACTCGCGGGCGGCCGCGTGCCTCCTTTTCGCCGCGCCCGCCGCCGACGCCGCCAGGGCGGGGGCGACCGCTTGGGCGACCACGGCCCGCTCGTCGTCGGTCAGCGACGACAGACGCCCGGAGTCCTCCGCGACGGGCCAGACGGACGATTCCCCGGCGGCCAGGCGGGCGACGAGGGCTTGGAACTCGGACGGGTCGCGGCGAGCCTCGGTGAACTCGTGGACGCGCTCCTGGTGGCGCGCGACGCGGCGCCGGCCGCGTGTGCGACTGCGGGACATAAGTCACCTGTGAATGACGCGGCGGGCGCCGCTGGTGGGGACCGCAGTCACCGCCGGAAGGGCGGGCCGCAGGTCGGAAGATTGTCGCGCCCCCAGTGCCGCGTCTGCCACTTAATGCAGGGCGGACCTGGCACAGAGTGGCTGGCGACTGGCGGTGTGCGCGGGCTACTGACCTAGCCGGTCACTCGGAACCCGCTAGAATGGGTACAACGTGCTACCCACGGGTACATTACGCTACCCGAACTGCGGCGGCAAGTCGAATCGAGGGGATTTTCCCGGAGAGGGGTGAAATGACCGAAGAAGAAGAAGCCGCGAAGCTTTGGCGGGAGACGGGGCAAGCCGTCGAAAAAGAAGTCCGCGACTTATGGTTCCTGTCGCCGGAGGGGGGGCAAGCGATTTTTCTCGACGCGGCGACCGCGCTCGCGCGACTTTACCGCGTCGGTTCGACGTGGGAGGAGAAATACCGCAGGCTCTGCGTAATCGAACACTTGGTGGGGATAGGCTGCGCGGACTTGGCCCAAAAGTTCATTTCCCACAAGGTGCTCAACCAGTCCCAAGCGCCGGACTTTACCGAGGCGACCTACCCCGACAAGCAGCGCCTCGTGGCGGAGGTCAACGGGGCGCTACGCAAATTCGGCTGCGCGTACAAACACCCGGAGAGCGGTCAGCCGTGCATTCTTTTGGCGATCTCGGACGACTACGGCGGCAAGTACGTGCTGTCGAACCGCATCACCAAAAAGCGCAGCCACACCACCAGGGAAATTGCGGACATGGTGCATTTCGACACCGTGCGAGACGACGCCCGCTGGCGCGCTTAGTCCAAACGACTGTTGACTCAAGATTCTCACTGCGCTACCCCTGTGGAAACAAACGCAGGAGTCAGCCCATGCCGAGAAAGCCCAGAAACAAGCCGGTCGCGGAGATGATCGCCGCCCAGCACGAGTTAGCTGCCGCGACTGTTACTACGCCCCAGGTGTCCACCGGCGGCATCCCCGAGCACCAGCCCGCCGAGGCCGCAGTCGGAGCGCCCCCTGCCGGGGCGAAGCACGACGACGCCCTCGGCGCGTCGGGGGCTTTCTTCCACGCCCGTTACCGCGACGAAGCCCCCGACACATCTTTCGACACCGCGGCTTTCGACAATCCACAGCCCGAGTCGGCCAAGCCCGAGACGGAACCCAAACGCCGCCCCAACGCCCGCTACGCGCAGATCAACTCCGTCGGCGTTGCCGTCGAGTGCGAGATGGACGCCCGCAAGCCGTGGCTAGCCCCCCAGACGCTCATCCTCTTCCGCGACGACGCCAAGCCTAACGCCGAGGAAAAATCCAAGTTATCCAACGCCGGCTTCTCGTTCCAGGCCGAGGCCA
>CAXTPM010000749.1:0-2508 GCA_964245865.1 uncultured Fimbriiglobus sp.
GGCATGGCAACTCGGCGGCGGTCCACGGGGGCACAGTCAGGCCAGCTATGCTACTGCCCCGGCGGGGCGCTGGGTAGGGCAAGTGATGCCGGGCGCGGATCGCGGATTCGGATCGGAGGGCCGGAGCGCGGTCCACGCATCAAGCCGCCCCAGGAGCCACGGCGCGAGCGCCCCCTCGCGCAAGCGGCGCAGCGCCTTGCCGGCCAGCACGGCCGCGTGGCGGGGGAGCGTGCGGGCGCTCGCCGCGTTCCGCCAGTACACGCGCTCCTCGTTGCGCGACTGCATCCGCAGCGTGTGCCGGGGCGGGGACTGGCCGTAGCTCGCGGATACGGCGTGCCACACCACCGACTCGGCCTCGAAGTGGCAGCGCCACTTCGCCCGGTTCAGGCGGTGCGCCAAATCGACATCCTCGAAGTACGCGCCGAAGCACTCGGGGAAGCGGCCGACTTCATCCAGCGCCGACCGCCGGTAGAACGCGGCGCTGGCCGAGGCGCCCCACACCGGGCCGCTGACTAGCCCGGCGCCCGCCACCGCGCGGCCAGTCGCGCGCTTGGCGGCGAACCCGCCCGAATCGTACTCGTCGCCGGCGCTGTCGATCTTCGCGGTGGCCACGGCGCCGGGGTCGCCGTCGAGGCGCAACACCAGCGGCGCAACGCTGCCGACCGACGGGTCGGCGAAGGCGCGCAGCGCGGGGTCGGCCCAGCCGGCGGTGACGACCGCGTCGTCGTTGAGCAGTTCCACGATGTCCGAGTCGGTCGCGGCGATGCCGAGATTGGCGGCGACGGCGAACCCGCCGGGGGACTCGCGGCGGACGACTTCGACGCGCCCGAACTGCTCCGCAGTTCGGCGGACGACCCCGCCCGGCGAGCCGTCATCGACCACGACCACGCGGCAGCCCGGCGGGCGGAACTCAGCCACGCTCGCCAGGCAGCGGGCCAGCAGGTCGGCCCGGCGGTGCGAGGGGATGACGACGGATAAGCTAAAGTCCTGTTCCCTCCCCCTCGGAGGGGGGAGGGGACAGAAAAGGGCGCCGACTCGAGTCCCGCCCTCACGCCCCCGCCCCGTCCTGCGCCGAGGCCACCGGCGCCAGTTGACCGGCCGCCGCGCGCACCAGCCGGTCCACTTCCGCGCCGTCGCCCCTGCCCCACGCGCCGGCAAGTTCGCCGAGGGCGCGGTGGTCGCCGCCCCGCGCCAGCGCCTCCAGGCGGACGACCCGCCCCAGCATCGCCGCCTGCCACGGCGCCCAGTGCGTGCGGGCGTAGTGGAGCAAGGCGTGCCGGGTAATCAGCCGTAACGGCGGCGGCACTTTGCGCCCGTGCAGGGGCGAGTGGTGCGTCACCGCCACCGCCGGGTCGAACCAGACCGACCACCCCATCTGCCGGGCGCGGCGGCACAAGTCGGCGTCCTCGTAGTAGAGGAAGTAGCGTTCGTCCAGCCCGCCGAGGGCGTCGAAGCAGGCGCGCCGCACCGCCAGGCAGCCGCCCGTGACCCACTCCACCGCGCGCGGCGTGTCGCCGGGAAGTGCCTCGCACTTCCGCCGGCTCCGCGGCTTGACTAGCCCGGCGAGCGTGCCCCACCACGTCGGGTCGAGGCCGGCCGAGCCTTGCGCCGCGCCGTCCGGGTCGGCCAGGCGCCACCCCACCACGCCGGCCCAGGGGCGCTTCGCCGACCAGCGCTTGAGCGCCCGCAGCAGTCGATCAATCAGCCCCGGCTCGACGGTCACGTCGGGGTTCAAGAGCAGCACCCACTCGCCGGAACTCGCGGCCACGCCCTGGTTGACCGCGCGGGCGAACCCCACGTTGTCGCGGTTCCACACAACCCGCACCCCCGGCGTGCCGGCCACCTCGCCGGCGAGGTCGTGGGGCGGCGAGGCGTTATCGACCACGACCAGTTCGGCCGAGTCGAGCCGGCGGCAGCGGCGCAACTGCCGCACCAGCCGCGCAGTGTTCTGCCACTGGCAGAAGTTCACGACCACCACCGACAGCCGCGCGCAGCCAACTCGGCGGCGCGGCGGCGCGGCGGGCAGCAGCCGCGGTTCGGTCAGGGTTCGACTCGGCGCCACGGCCATCGGGCATCCTTCCCCGGCACGGCAAAGCGGTCCCCTTCCGTGGGGAATGGGCTACGTTATGCCACGCCGCGCCGGATCGGGCAAGGCCGATCCGGCGAGTGGTCGGTGGTCAGTAAGAACAGGGAACGAAGAAAGCCCAGGGACGGCCGTCCCTGGGCTTTGCTATTCTGGCTGACCACCGACGACTACTTCATCAGCAGCTTCGCCCCGATGAACACCAGCGCGGTGAGCACGAGTGCCGAGGCGGCGATGACGATGCTGCCGATGCCGTTGCCCTTCTTGTGGCGGAGGTCGTCCTCGGCCGCGGCGTCGGCGACCCAGCCGGCGCTGGCCCGGAGGGCCGCGGGGTCGGAGTAGCCGGCGGCGACTTCAGTAGCCTGGAGCAGTTCGATCTCCTCGTTGGCCGATAGACCGCCGCTCAAGCCCGTGCTGGCGCGGGT
>CAXTPM010000750.1:0-476 GCA_964245865.1 uncultured Fimbriiglobus sp.
GAGGTGCTCGACTCGCCGGGCGCCGACTTCCGCAAACTGCTGCTGGGCGACGGCGTCTACCTCAACGAGCGCCTGGCCGCGATCTACGGCGCCGAAGTCGAGGGCGACGGGTTCGAGAAAGTGCCACTCGACCCCGAGCACCGCGCCGGCGTTCTGACCCACCCGTACCTGCTCGCCGCCAACGCCTACACCGCCGAGAGTTCGCCGATCCACCGCGGCGTGTTTCTCGCGCGCGGCGTACTGGGCCTGAACCTCAAGCCGCCGTCCGAAGCGTTCACGCCGCTGGAGGCCGACCTGCACCCGAAACTCTCGACGCGCGAGCGCGTGCTGATGCAGACGCAGGGGACTAACTGCCAGACTTGCCACGGGGTGATTAACCCCCTGGGCTTCGCGCTCGAGAACTTCGACGCGGCGGGCCGCTACCGGGCCGAGGACCGCGGCAAGCCGGTTGACGCGAAGGGCGGCTACCTCAGCAA
>CAXTPM010000750.1:486-2504 GCA_964245865.1 uncultured Fimbriiglobus sp.
AGTCCGGCGAAACGGTCAGCTTCACCGGCGGCGTCGAGCTGGCGAAGTACCTTGCGGCTAGCCCCGAAGTCCACGACTCGTTCGCCGAGCAACTGTTCCACCACTTGGTGCGGCAGCCGGTGCGGGCCTACGGGGCGAACCGCCGCGCGGAACTGCGGGACAAGTTCACGAAAGTCGGCTACAATATCCGAGATTTGGCGGCGGGTATTGCCGCCGACGCTGCGACACCACCTGCCGCCACCGCCCGCGTTGACTCCCGCCCCAACGGCCCTCTTCCCGCAGGCCAGCCATGACCCAACTTTCGCAGTCCCGCCGCCGCTTCCTCGCCCAGATGGGCGTCAGCGCCGCCGCTCTCCCCTTCGTGGCCAACCTGCCGAGTTTGGCGTTCGCCAATCAGTCGCGCCCCAAGCAGCGCCTGGTGGTGATCTTCAGCCCCAACGGCGTCGTGCCGAAGAACTTCTGGCCCACGAAGACCGGCACCGACTTCGAGCTGCCGGAAATCCTCAAGCCCCTGGAAGCCTACAAGAAGCAGACGACCATCCTGCGGGGCGTCTGCGACAAGGTCGGCGGCGACGGCGACAGCCACATGCGCGGCATCGGGTGCCTCTTGACCGGCACCGAACTCTACCCCGGCAACATCCAGGGCGGCTCGCACACCCCCGCCGGCTGGGCCAAGGGCAACAGTATTGACCAGGAAATTCGCGGATTCCTGCAGCGCGACGCCGCCACGCGCACCCGCTTCGGGAGTCTGGAGTTCGGCGTTATGGTGCCCGACCGCGCCGACACCTGGACACGCATGGTCTACGCCGGGGCCAACCAGCCGATCGCCCCGATCGACGACCCGTACCAGATGTTCCACAAGCTCTACGGCCGCGAAAAGGACCGCGAAGTTTTATCCAGCGTGCTCGACGACCTGCAGGCCGACTTCAAGAAGGTCGGCGCCCATCTGAGTTCCGACGACCGCAAGCTCTTGGACCAGCACGCGAGTTTCGTGCGCGAACTCGAGACCGACTTGAAGGCCGACCGCGCCGCGGCGGCACAGCAGGCCGGCCACGCGGTGCCCGAACTCGAACCCGGCATCAAGCGCGAGAACGACTTGATCCCGAAAATTTCCAAGACGCAGATCGACCTGATGGTGACGAGTTTTGCCGCCGACCACGCCCGCATCGCCACGCTGCAGTACACCAACTCGGTCGGCATGGCCAAGATGCGCTGGCTCGGCATCGACGAGGGGCACCACGAACTCAGCCACGAACCCGACTCGAACGCAAAGTCCCAAGAGAAGCTGACCAAGATTAACCGCTGGTTCTGCGAGCAACTGGCGTACCTCGCCAAGCGCCTCGCCGAGACGCCCGAACCCGGCGGCACCGGCATGATGCTCGACCACACCACGGTCGTGTGGACGAACGAACTTGGCCAGGGGAACTCGCACACCCTCGACGACATCCCGTTCGTCATCGTCGGCGGCGGACTCGGCATCCCCGGCGGGCGCTCGCTGAAGTTTAAGGGCGCCGCCCACAACCGATTGCTGTTGAATCTCGCCCGCGGCTTCGGGCACAACCTGAAGTCGTTCGGCAGCGCCAATTTCTGCGCCGACGGCCCGCTGAGTTTGTCGTAGCGGTGGTACCCCGCCGGCCGAGCGACGCCGCGTTCCACGCCCTCGTTTCCGGCGAGGCGCGCGGCCCGGCGGCGACCCTCGCCCGCGCCGGCCTCTGGTGGGCGAGTCTGCCCTACGCCGCCGCCGTTCGCAGCCGCAACCTGCTCTACGACCGGCAGTTGAAACGATCCGTGCGCGTGCCGGTGCCGGTGGTGAGCGTCGGCAACCTCACGGTCGGCGGCACCGGCAAGACCCCCTGCGTGGAGTGGGTGGCCAACGCCTTTGCCGACGCCGGGTACGCCGCCGCGATCCTCAGCCGGGGCTACGGCGCGAACTCGGGGCCGAACGACGAGGCGCTGGTGCTGGAAGAGAACTGCCCGGCCGCGCCGCACTACCAGAACCCCGACCGCGTGGCGGCGGC
>CAXTPM010000751.1:0-2491 GCA_964245865.1 uncultured Fimbriiglobus sp.
CGCGCCCGGCCGCAGCCGTAGCGGCTGAGCTGCTTGAACAGCGCCTTCCAGTGCCCGCGCGGGTGGTACACGACTTTGAGCGTCGGGTCGAAGTAGCACGAGAAGTCGGCGTCGGCCACGCGCTGGTTGAACTCCACGTCCTCGCAGGCGTCGAAGCGCTGGTCGAACAGCCCGATCTTGGCGAACACTGCGCGCCGGTACGCCACGGCGGTGGACTGCGGCGGCACGAACTTCGGCTCGCTCGAAAAGATGTCCGAGTCCGGGTTGTGCCCCAGTCGACTGGCGCGGGCGAGGCCGACGGCCTTCTGGAACGCGCTCGGCGCCGGCGCGTCGAGCGGCTGCGGCCGGCCCAGGCAGTCGGCGCCGGTCGCCTCGAACGCGCGCACCAGGTTGGCCAAATAACGGCGATCCGGCACCTGACAGTGGCCATCGACCACCACGAAGTAGTCGCCCTTGCCGTGCCGCACCGCCGCGTTGCGCCCGGCACTCGAAAAGCGGCCGGGGTTGTACACGAGGTGCAGGTGCGCGAACTCGCTTTGCAATCGCCGCACCAGGGGCACCGTGCCGTCGGTCGAGAGGCCGTCGGCCACCACCACCTCGTAGTCGCCCACTGGGAAGTCTTGCGTACACAGCGTGCGCAGGGTGCCTTCGAGGGAGCGCTCCTCGTTGCGCACGGGCACGATCACGGTGACACTCGGCACGGCGGCGCCTCCCGGTGGAACCTGGGGACAAGCAATCACTGAAAGCCCGGTGACGACCGTCGCCGGGGCAGCCCAACAGACTCGACTCGCCACCAAAAGCGGCGCGAAGACCCCAGGGACGTTCGTCCCAGGGCTTTCAGCGCACGGCCCGGTGCCGCCGGGGCTTCCGCGCGTACAGCCCCTTCAGCCCCAGCACCTTCGCGCCGGTCAGGAGCAGCACGCCGAGGTCGAACGCCAGCCCGACACGGCGAATGCTGAGGCGGTCGAACGCCACCTTGTCGCGCACCGATTGCAGGCTCACGTCGGGCGGCAGGTGCACCTGGGCGAAGCCGGTGATGCCGGGCTTGACGCGGTGGCGGGCGTGGTATCCGGGGAGCGCGTCGGCCAGCTTCGCCACGATCTCGGGGCGCTCCGGGCGCGGCCCCACGAGGGCCATATCGCCCTTGAGCACGTTCCAGAGTTGCGGCAACTCGTCGAGGTGCAGCTTGCGCAGCACGTTCCCCACGGGGGTGACGCGCGGGTCGCCGGGCATACTCCAGCGCGGGCCGGTGAGGCTCTCGCACTCGTGGGCCATCGTGCGCACTTTGTAGATGGTGAAGTGCCGGCCGCGTAAGCCCACGCGCGTCTGGCAGTAGAACACCGGGCCGCGGCTACTGAGCCGGGTGGCGACCACCGCAACCAGTAGCAGGGGCGCGGTGACGACGGCTAGGAGCACCGCGGCGGGGTAGTCGAGGGCGGTCTTGAGCGCCACGGCGACCCTCCCCGCAATGGGCAGCGGCTCGAACGCCGCGGCGCGCGGCCGGCGGCTCGGGGGGCGCGCCGGACTCAGGCGGGGGCGCGCCCGGAACTCGGCGCGGATCGTCAGGGGGGTGCTCATCGGTGTCGATCCTCGACGGAACGCGGGCGCCGACCGTGGCGCCCGGAACGGAACTCAACTCGGCGGGTTGCTAGCGCTCGCCGAGCACCTGGGCGTACTGCGCGTAGGCCGCGCTCAAGAACTCGGCGACCGCGGGGTCGGCGGGGCCGTCGGGCGGGGCGATGTCGCCCGGCGCGAGTTGGCTCACGATATAGAGTTTCGCTAAGTCCGCAACCCGAAAGTACGCCAGGCGGGGCCGCTCGGGCGCGGCGAACTTCCCGGCGTGCGCCCAGTTCCAGCGCACGCGCTGCCGGTCGGTGTGCGACGCGGTCTTCTTCTCGAACTCGGCGCTGAAGTACGATACGCTTCCCAACCCCGGCACCTCCACCGTCTCGCGCGTCACGTCCTTGACGATCTTGTAGCCGCTGCCTGGGTAGCAGACATCCGGCGTGTGCGTGGCTACCGACCCCGGCGCCCCGGTGGTCAGCGACACCACGAACGCGCGGTTGCGGCTCAGTGAGACGTAGCGCCGCACCGTCGCCACGCTTTTTTCCTTGAGCGGCAGGTCGTTGGGCACCACGTCGGCCTTGTAGTCCCCCACCGAGACGGCGAGCGCGTGCGCGGCGTCGAAGCGCCCGCCGGTGGTGCTGACTTCCTGCCAGCGGTGCGTGGTTGCGCCGTGCAGGACAGTGCCGAGGGCGATCAATCCTAGGGCGGCGAGGGCGGCGAGTTTGGGGGGCATCATGCGCTCCGAGTAGTGGTGAGTCAGGTTGTTGCAATGAAAGCCGGGTGGCGAGCGCCGCCGGGTCTGGCGCGGTTCCCGGCGATGCTCGCCGCCGGGCTTTCGGCCGCTAGCACAGCGCTTCCTCTCGGGTCGCCCCCAGGTACACCAGCGCCGGCGCGGGGCCGCTCATCTGGGCCACGCGCTCGCAGG
>CAXTPM010000752.1:0-2487 GCA_964245865.1 uncultured Fimbriiglobus sp.
GCGGTCGCTTCATAAGCGATAGGTCGCCGGTTCAAGTCCGGCCCTCGGTACTAGCTTAAATCCCTGCCGGGCGGAGTGTAACGCTCGCCTCTTGATGGTCGGGAGTGGGGTCTCGGAACCCGATCCGCAGCAGAGACCACCGCAAAACATCCGAGGGACGCCAAGTCCGCCGCCTCGAAGCGGCGGGGGCGCAAGCCCGCGGGCCGCGCGGTGGCGCTGAGAAGTCCCGACAGGACCGCCGCGACTACTCCCCCGCCGGCTACAACAGCCCCGAGAGCCTGGCCGAGTATTCGCGCTTCTTGGCCGGCTACGACCCGGCCGCGCCTGGTTCCTGGAACCCGCGCCCGCTCTGGCGGCGACCGGTGCCGCCAGAACGGGCGTGTGGAATCGCCCGCGATGCCGGGTTTCCTACAATGCCCGAGTCCGTTGGGTGTGTCCGCGCGACTGGTGTCGGCCTCGGTCTTCAAAACCGCAGTGCCGCTCGAACAGAGCGGCAGGTGGGTTCGATTCCCATCCACCCCCGTGGCAGTTTAATCGCGGGCCGAGCAGAGAATTGAGACGTGTCGGTAATCACGGCTGCGCCATTGGTAGATTGGGAATACTGGTGTGGCAAGTTGGTGAGGAGTGGACGGGCGCAAGGTTTGCAGGCAGTTTGATCCTGAGGCGCGAAGCATCTGATTCGTTCCTCGCCACCGCAGCGTGCTACATCTGGAGCTTACTGATGACAGTGAGATTGTTTGGGGCTTTTTTCGCCCTCACCATCCTGGCCGGGACTAGTCCGGCACAAACAACTTTTTACGGTTTGACTGCCAGCGGGGATAGTCTCAGTAACGCGCGCAGCCTTGTGACTTTCAATGTCACCGGCACGGGCGTCGCCAACGTAAGCACCGGTGCGGTCAGCGGCCTGGCGGCTGGGCAAACGCTTCAATCGATCGACATCCGCAACACGACCAATGTGTTGTACGGCTTGGCGACAGATTCTCTCGGCACTACTGGTCAGTTTTACACGATTTCCAATTCGGGCACGGCTTTTACCGCCACCGCCGTCGGTGCCACTTTCACCTTCCCGAACAGTGGCAACGGGGGCGGTCCCTCCGATCCCCTACTGAACTTTGCTTTCAGTGGGGCGAACCAGGCCAGGATCGTTACCCAGGGCGCTCAATATATTACGGTCGATCTGACCAACCCCGCCATGCCGGCTGTTACTGGCACCGGCGGTCTGCTCACCCCCGACACCGGCGCCCCCGGCCGGGTTACTGCCGTCACGGGGGCGAACCGCACACCTGGCGTGATCTCCAGTAGTCTCTACGGTTACAATGCCGATGCCGCTTCGGCCGTGACTATTACCCCGACTGGGAGCAATCCTGACGGGCAACAGACCTACGTCGGCGGTTCCCAGAACTTGACCTTTCCGGGGACGAACCGTTTCGCCGCTGGCCTTACGACTACGACTTCAGGTAACTTGTACTTCGTCGCCGAAGCCGCTGGCGGTTTCGATTCGGCCGAACTCTATACCGTGGACACAAACGGTAATTTCAACCAAGTCGGCGGCAACGACATCCTGCCGATTCTGTACTCGCTAACTTCGCCAGTCCCGGAGCCGACAACTGTGCTGGCGGTCGGCGTGGGTTGCCTCGGCGTGGTTGCCCGCCTGCGCCGCCGGGCGGTGGTGGCCGTCGCCGCGTAGCTTGGGGCATCGATTTGGCGGGCGGGGGGCGTCGGCCCCCCGAGTCCGTCACACACTTGCGGCAAGCGCCAAGTGTGTGACGGACTCGGGGGGCCGATGCCCCCCGCCCGCTTCATTGGTGTTCTGCCTACTTCCCAACAGCCGGCGAGCGGAACGCAATCGCCTGCCGTACCGCCGGCGGCAGGGGGGCGTCGGCCCCCTTCGCCGCGCGCCACAGAATCTCGTTCAGCTCGAAGTCGTCGGCGAGGTCGTACTCGCTGAAGTCCATCTTGAGGCTGCGCAGCGCGCCGTAGCTCAGGAGCGTGTTCTTCTTGGTGAGGTCGGTCTCGGCCGGGGTGTGGGTGTACGGCGTGGCGTCGGCCGTGGCGGTGAAGCAGTTGACCATCGGCCGCGCGGCCGCGTCGTACTGGCTGAGCGGTTGCAACCCTAGGATCAGTTCCATCGTGCGGATCATGCTGACCGTGGCGTACTGCGTGCTATCGACCGCCTTGCGCTTGGTGTAGGGGCTGACGACTAGCCCGACGGTGCGGTGGGCGTCCACGTGGTCCGGGCCGTTCTGGGCGTCGTCCTCGATCACGAAGATCGCTGTGCCCGGCCAGAACTTCGACCGGCTCAGCCCCTCGACGATCCGGCCGAGCGCCAGGTCGTTGTCGGCGACCATGGCCCGCGGCGTCGGGCTGCCGACCTTGGTGCCGCTGGTGTGGTCGTTGGGCAGCTTGACGATCTGTAGCCGCGGCATGTCGCCTTCCCGCTCGAACCGCTTGAGTTCCGCCAGCAAGCGGTCGGCCCGCTTCTGGTCC
>CAXTPM010000753.1:0-2483 GCA_964245865.1 uncultured Fimbriiglobus sp.
CACGGATAGCGCCCGCACCTGAAAGATCACCCGCATCGTGTACGGCTCGCGGTGGACCGTGCGCACCCCGATGGGGCGGAACACGTCGTGCGCGTACGCCACGAACTCCCGCACCGACTC
Organism: uncultured Fimbriiglobus sp.; assembly: GCA_964245865.1. GTDB lineage: Bacteria > Planctomycetota > Planctomycetia > Gemmatales > Gemmataceae > Fimbriiglobus. Next base: position 121 of record CAXTPM010000753.1, read on the forward strand.
CGGCAGCGCCAGCCCCAGCCGGGCCTCCTCCGCCGCGACCTCGGCGCGCCGCCCACCCACATCAGGCATCGCCAGGCCGTGCCAGCGCTCGGCGAACTCGCGGACCAATCGCCACCGGCCGCGCACTTCGTCGGGGATGCCGTCGCGGAACACCGGGTCGTAGCCGCTGCCATCGTACCCCGTGGCGGCGAGCCAGTCGGCGTCGCAAAGCGGGCGTAGTTCGTTGCGGCGCGCCTTGAACTGCCAGTACTCGTCGGCGAACACCGGCACCTGCCGCATCCGCTCGCACACCCGGACGAGTTCGTGCCGGGGGTCGGCGCGTTCTTCGAGCCAGTCGGCGTAGACGAGGCGCGCCGTGCGGTTGGCGGGTTCTGCGGCGATGGATGCGAGGAAGGGGGCGTCAGTCATGGCGATACCGAAACCTAGCGGAGGGGCGAGTCGTGACGCGGGCCACCGGGCGGAGGCTGGTATATGGGGTGGAAGTCGAACCGCGCGCCGAGCGCGCCGGCCGGCTCGAACGTGAGCGGCCAACTGTCCACCGCGACAGTCAGCCGAAGCGAGCGGGGCAGCGTCGGCGAGGCGAGCAGGATCGCGGCGACCTCATCGAATGGCACGGCGAGGCCGAGCCAGAGCGACCGCAACTCCGCGAACCGCGCGGCCGTCGCCACCAAGTGCAGGGCCGCGCAGAAGGGAGCCGGGTCGCCCGGCGGGTCGTAGTTGCCGACGCCCGCCGACAGTCCCGTGAGGCGGAACGGCGCCGGGGAGTCGCAGAGCGCCCGAACCGCCGCGCCGAAGACCGTCCGCCCCAGCCAGACCGTGTGCAGCATCCGCCAGTGCGGCGAGGACAGCAAAACCCCGGCGTAGCCCGCCCCCGCCGAGTCGCCGAGGGCGAGCGTGCCGACCAGCCCGAGGCGGGGATTGAGGGCCAGGCGCTCGGCGACTTCGATTCGCCCCCCGTCGCGCGGTTCGAGGCCCACGTCGAACGACGGCTCCCAACCCGGCGAAGCGATCGCGTCGAGGAACGCGCCGTCGCTCACCCGCCAGTTCCACGCGAAGCCCCGGTGCCAGCCCCACGCCGCCACCCCCGGCGGGGCGGGCCACGCCGGGTCGAAGATCGCGTCGGCCCGGCGCTGCAGCTCGCGCCGCTTCTCGCTGCCCGGCTCCAGCAGGGCGAGTTCGCACTGGACTCGGATGAACTCCGCGCGCCGAGATTCACCCCGCTCCTCCAGCCAGTCGGCGAACACGAGCCTGGGCGTGTCCGACTCGGGGTCGGCGGCGATCGCGGCGAGAAAGGCGTGGCGGTCGCTCATGGGGGCAGTCTAGCGGCGCCACCGGCCCGCGTCGAAGCGCGCCGTCTGCCGATCAACCGGCCCGCCGCGCAAGTCCTAGTCCCACTCCTCGTCGGAGACTTCGAGCTTCAGCGTGCGGCTCAGCGTGGCCGAGACCGCCAGGGCGTCGAGGTCGCTTGCGGCGAGGCCGGTGTCGTAGAAGCCCAGCGACTCCAGCGCGGCGAACTTGGGGTGCGCGGCGATCCGGCGCGCCGCCTCGGCCGCGCCCGCCGGGTCGCGGTCGCGGGGGCGATCGGGGCCGTGGAGCACCAGGCGCGTGAGGCGGAACGGCGTCGGCGAGTCGCAGACGGCCCGCACGACTGCCGCGCCGCCGTCGTCGTCCACGTGCGCCTCGATCTGGCGCAGCCGACTCAGGTGCGGCGAACTCAGGAGTGCGGCGAAGGCGCGCGGGTCGGCGTCCCACCGGCGGTGGCGCACGCCGGTCACGAGCCGCAGCCGGGGGCTGGCCACCAGCCGCGCGGCCGTCGCGGCGTCCTCGGGGCCGGGGCCGGCGGTGAACTCCAGCGTCACCTCAGTCGGCGGGTCGGCGTCGAGCGCGGCCTCGATCTCGGCGAGGTACTTCTCGGCGGTGAACACCGCCGCCGCCGGGAAGCCGCGCCGCCAGCCCCGCGCCGACCGACTCGGCGGGGGGCCGACGACGCTCTGCAGCCACGACTCGCGTGCAGCTAACTTTGAGAGGACCACGTCGCCCGCCGGCAGCCGCGCCAGTTCGCACTGCACGCGGATGAACTCGGCGCGTCGATGCTCGCCGCCCTCCTCCAGCCAGTCGGCGAACACCAGCCGGGGCAGGTCGTCGTCCGGCGCAGCGGCGATGGCCTCCAGGAAGTCGCGGCGCGTCGGCACCGCTACGCCGCCCCTTCGAGCTTCCGCTCGCCGGCCTCGCGCCCCGGCAGCGTCACGGCGAACGTGGCCCCCCGGCCGGCGCCCTCGGAGTGCGCCTCGACGCCGCCGCCGTGCAGGGTGGCGAGTTGCTTCACCAGCGCCAGGCCGATGCCGAGTCCGCACTGACTGCGG
>CAXTPM010000754.1:0-2473 GCA_964245865.1 uncultured Fimbriiglobus sp.
TCACGCCGCGCCTGCCGGCGTTCGGCCTGGGGCTAGTGGCGCTCGAGCGGTTGTTGGCCGGTCGCCCAGTTGCGGCGGCGCTCGCGGCCCTGGCGGCAACGGCACTGCACCCGCTCATCGGCTTCCCCGTCTGGCTGGTCGGCACCGGGGCGTGGCTCGCCGGGCGCCCGCGCCTCGGGTTGGTCGCCGCGGCGCTGGGGGCGATGGGGCTGGCGGCGGTGGCGGGGTTCGGCGGCGCGGTGCTGGCGCCGATGGACCCCGAGTGGTTGGGCGTGGCGACGGCCGGGCAGAGTTACTGCGACCCCGCCGCCTGGAAGCCGGCGCACTGGCTGCGCCTGGGATTGGGACTGGCGGCGACTCTCGTCTGGGCGCGGCGACTCGGGCCGGGGCTTGGGCGGCAACTGTTGATCGGGTCGGCGGCGGTCGCAGTCGCCGGGGTAGTCGTGGCGCTGGCGGCGATGCACGCCGGGGTGGCGGTTCTGTTCCAGGGGCAGGCGTTCCGCTGGCTCTGGCCCCTAGAGGTGCTGTCGTGGCCGGCGGTCATCACGCTAGGGGTCGCGGGCTTGCGCGGCTCGCGGCCGGCGGAGCGCACTGCGGGTGCGGCGCTGCTGACCCTCTGGGACGCGGCGACCTGCTACTGGGCCGGGCCGGCGGGGGCGCCCGGACTGCTCGCAATTGTTGCGGTCGGCGCGGCGGGGCTGGGCCGATGGCCCCTGGCAACGGTGGCGCTCGCGGCGGCGCACGCCCTGCGCGCCGCGCTCGGCTGGGACCACCTCTACGCCTTCCTGGTCGGGCTGCCGCTGCTCACGCTCGCCGCCACCCTGGCCGCGACGGCGCTGCCGGGGCTGACGCTGCTGCTGGCCATGGCGTGGGGGGCGTGGGTCGCCCGACTGCCGGGGCGAGTGGCGACGGCGGTGCTAGTTGCGGCGGCGGTCGTCGGGCTGGCAGTCCCCGCACTCGGCCCGGCCCCGGCGCACGCGCTCGAAGCGTCGTTCGACCTCGCGCGCCGGGCGATCCCGGCGCCGCCGGGTGGCCGGGCGCGAGTGTATTGGCCCGATTTGCCGCTGCGCCGGCTCTGGTTCGGCGCCGGCTTCGTCTGCTACTTCGACGAGGACCAGCGCGCCGGCGCCGCGTTCGACCGGGCAATGGCGCTCGAACTCGACCGCCGCCGCAGGCTCGCTTGTGCGCACGCCGACGCCCCGAGCGCGCGAACCCTCGCGGCACTCCTGGCCGAGCCGCGCCTCGACGCGGTGGTCCTCGGTGCCCCCGTGCCGGGCGTAAAGGCCGACGCAACCGACGGCGCGGTGTGGGTTTACCTCGCCACGTCCCGCCCGCCGACCGGGGATTAGTGCACCGGCGCGGCGAAAGCGTCCCCCGCGCGAAAACGCGCTCTATGCTTCGGCACCACCCGCCGAACCCCTAGAACCGGGCGCCGCCACCATGCCGAACACAACTGTTGCCATCATCGGGGCCGGCCCCGCCGGCCTCACCGCCGCCTACCTGCTCGCCAAGCAGGGACTCGACGTGACGGTGCTGGAGGCCGACCCCACCTACGTCGGCGGCATCTCGCGCACGGTGCGGCACAATGGATTTCACTTCGACATCGGCGGGCACCGCTTCTTCTCGAAGTCCAAAGAAGTCGAAGCCCTGTGGAACGAGATTCTGCCGGACGACATGCTCGACCGCCCGCGCAGCAGCCGCATTTATTACAACAACCAGTTCTTCAACTACCCCCTCAAGGCCGGCGAGGCGCTGACCAAACTGGGTGTTTTCGAGAGTACACGCTGCGTGCTGAGTTACCTCAAAGCCCGGCTCGCGCCGGTGCCGAACCCCAAGAGTTTCCAAGACTGGGTGAGTAATAACTTCGGCAAGCGCCTCTTCCGCATCTTCTTCAAGACCTACACCGAAAAAGTCTGGGGCATGGACTGCCAGGATATTTCGGCCGACTGGGCCGCGCAGCGCATCAAGGGGCTGTCACTCAAGAGCGCAATTGTGAACGCGGTGTGGAAGCCGAAACAAAAGGCGGGCGGGCCGCTGATCAAAACACTCATCAACACCTTCCGCTACCCCCGACTCGGACCCGGCATGCTATGGGAGGCGTGCGCCGACAAGACCCGCGCGATGGGCGGCGTCATCCGCATGGGGCGCAAGGTCGTCGGGCTGCACTACGACGAGCTGCGCAAGACCTGGACCGTGAACCACACCGACACGACCGCGCAGAACGGCGACGACTTCCAGCAAATCACCGCCCAGCACGTCATCAGTTCGGCGCCGATGCGGCACCTGGTGGAAGGCATCTCGCCCCGCACCAGCGAGGCCACCCGCGCCGCGGCCAACAGTTTGCGCTACCGCGACTTCCTCACCGTCGCGCTCGTCCTGAAGGACAAGAACCAGTTCACCGACAACTGGATTTATATTCACGATCCGAAGGTGAAGGTCGGCCGCGTGCAGAACTTCAAGTCGTGGTCGCCGG
>CAXTPM010000755.1:0-2467 GCA_964245865.1 uncultured Fimbriiglobus sp.
CGCAGCCGGGGCAGGGGCGCGCGACGGCGTTCCCGACCTCGATCCCGATGCCCAACCCGCCGGCGCCGGGCCGCGCCTCGGCCTCGCCCGCGTCGGCGGCGAACGTGCCGCGGTTAAACAGCGTGCGCGACCTGCTGCGCCTCGAGGGCGACGGCGCCGCCCCGCCCGAGGCGCCGCGCCAGCCGGCGCCGGGGTGGGCGCCCGCGCGCCAGCCCGCCGTCAGGCCGGAGCCGCCGCGCGAGGTGCCCCCGCCGCCGGTGACGCCGCTGCCGGAGTCGCGCCCCGCGCCGCCGCTGCCGAGCTTCGCTACCGTGGCGCCGGTGCAGCCGCCGCGCGCCGCCGAAGCGGTGCCGGAGTCGGGCGCCCCGGCCGCGCCGGTGCTGGCGATCCAGAAGCCGAACTATGTGCCGGTGCCGGTCGCCGACTGGGTGCCGCCCCAACCCGAAGCCGCGTCCGTGGCCGTCGCGCCGGTCGTGTCGCCCGTGGTGGCCGAGCCGGTGGCCCCCGTGGTGGTCGCCGCGCCGCCGGTCGTTGTCGCCGCCGCGCCCCCACCTGCGCCGGTTCCCGCAGCGCCCACCGTGACGGTGCAGCCCGCCGGGGCCGCGCCGGCGGCGTTCGTCGCGGCCCCGGCCCCGACCCCGCCGCCCGCAACGGTTGCCGCTATCGAGCCGCCGCCGTTCGCGCCGAGCGTGACCGTGACCCCGGCGAACCCGATCCAGCAGGCCGGTGCGTGGACCGCCGCGCCGCCGGTGGCTCCCACCGCGGAGGTCCGCCGCGCCGCGACCGAACTGCCGGCACTGGTGCCGCCGCGCGAGCCGCTGCCGATGTCCGGCGCCGGCCAACTCACGCCTGCGGGAGACACGATGGCGACTGAAGTGGAACCGGCCGTGCGCGAGCTGTTCACCGCACTGCGGCCGAGCCTGCGCGAGCGCGCCGCCACCGCGCTCGCCGAGTGCCGCTACGGCTCGCGCCCGGAGATCAAAGCCCTCTTGGCGAGGGCCGCACTGCTCGACCCCGCCGCGAGCGTGCGCGCCCATTGCATCCGCAAACTGAGCGCATTAGGCTACCACGAGGCGAGCTACCTGGAGTACCTCGGCTCGTGCGCCGACTCGGGACAGCCCGACGTGAAGGCCGCAGCGTTGGCGGCGCTTTCGAGGCTGACGCCGCGCTAGCTGCGGCCGAGTTCCCCGCGCTGCGCCTCGACCGGCTATTCCTGGCGTGGGCCGAGGAGAACGCCGATGACGTGGGTGACTGTACCCGCCGACCCGCGCCTACGCGCGGCCTGAGTTCGGGCGCCGCGCCGGGCCTGCCGCTGGGGTTCGCGTGGCCGAGCGCCGCCGACTGCCGGGGGCCGACAACCGCCCCGCCGGCAACGCGAGCGAGTCGGCGGAGTTCATCGAGCAGATTAACCTCCTGACCCCCGCCGCGCAGCGCACTTCCCAACCGCTCACCCGGCGCCGCCAACCCCTCGTTGCCCGCCGCCCGCAGGGCTTGCCCCCTCCGCAACGCCCAAGGCCGAAACGCCTGCCCCACGATTTCCGCGTATTCGCCCGCCGCCCTGGCACACCGCGTGCATTAGCGTCGGCCGGGTCTGGTACTCCGCACCCAGAAGTCAACACCAACCACCTTTGCGAGCGAGTGACCACCATGGCCAGCAGCACCAACACCAACCTCAACGACAAAGACCCCGAAAAAGCCGTCGATCTGCCCCCCTACGGCGCCCGTAACGCCGACCCCGTCTCCGACCAGCCGGGGAGCCACCCGATCGAAGTCGGCATGGGCGCGGCCCTCGGCGGCGCGGCCTCGGGTGCGGCGGTCGGGCTGGTCGCCGGCCCCGTCGGCGCGGCGATCGGCGCGGCCGTCGGCGCCATCGCGGGCGGACTCGCGGGCAAGGGCGTCGGCGAGTTGATCGACCCCACCACCCAGGACAACTGGCTGCGTGAGTCGTTCGTCGAGAAGGATTACGTCTCGAAGGGCGAGACCTACGAGCACTACACCCCGGCCTACAAGTACGCCGCCGACGCCGCCCAGACGAAGTACGCCGGCAAGAGCTACAACGAAGTCGAGTCGCACCTCAAGAGCGACTACGAGACCACTGAGCACGCCAAGGCGATGCCCTGGGACAAGGCCAGGCACGCGGTGAAGGACGCCTACGACCGCACGATTCAACTGCGCGAGGAGAAGCTCAACGTCGGCAAAGAGACCGTCCGCACCGGCGAGGCGAGCGTGCGCAAGGAAGTCCACACCGAGCACAAGCAGATTATCGTGCCGGTGCAGCACGAGGAACTGGTCATCGAGCGCCGCGCCGTCAGCAGCGGCACCGCCGTCCACGGCGACATCAAAGCCGAAGAGATTCGCATCCCGCTCAAAGAGGAGCGCGTCAACGTCTCGAAGGAAACCGTGGTGAAAGAAGAAGTCTCGGTCGGCACCAAGAAGGTGCAGGGCGAGCAGACCGTCGGCGCCGACA
>CAXTPM010000756.1:0-217 GCA_964245865.1 uncultured Fimbriiglobus sp.
CGAACGCCAGCACGGGCAGCTTGCCGGCCACGCGGCCCTTGACGATCTTGAGCAAGTCCCGGATTGGCTGGTAGCTCTCGGGCGCCGGCTCGGGTTGGAGCCGGCCGAGGTCGGCGAGCGTGCGAACCGGGTGGTCCGGCATCGGCCCGACGTTGGGCCGCAGCTCGAACGGCAGCCCCATCGCAAAGGGGAGCGTGGTGATGTCGTAGAAGAGAAT
>CAXTPM010000756.1:227-2465 GCA_964245865.1 uncultured Fimbriiglobus sp.
GTCGGACCGCAGCGTGGCCGGACGCGCCACCGTGGTGTTGGACACGACCAAGCCATCGACGCCGAAGCGCACGGGGCAGAGGCTGGCCTCCGCACTCGCCTCGGCGTCGGCGCTGAACTCGAAGAAGCTGCGCCCCGCGCGCACGCGGCGGAACTCGGGATCCCAGCGGCCGGCCTGGCGCATCGCCCACACCGGGGGCCGCTCGACCGCCTCGCCGCGCGCCGCCCGTAACAGTAAGTGGTCGGCGGCGGGCATCGGGCGGTTCGCTTCCGGCTAGGGGGCGGGCGGCTTGGTGCCGACGTACAAGGTGGCGATGCCGAAGGTCAGGGGGCGGTACCAGACTTCGGCCAGGCCCGCGGCGGTCATCCTCGCGGCCAACTCGTCGCCGTCGGGGAAGGCGAGCACGCTCGCGGGGAGGTAATTGTAGGCGCCGTCCCGGCTCCCGGACACTCTTTGGCCGACCCACGGCAGCACCCGGCGGAAGCCCCAGAGGTACAGCGGGCCGACGAGGCGCCCACGCGGCCGCGAGAACTCCAGAACGGCGACCCTGCCGCCGGGCTTGGTGACGCGGGCCATCTCCGCGAGGCCGCGCTCGAAGTCGGTGATGTTGCGCAGCCCGAAGGCGACGCTGACCAGTTGGAACGAGTCGCTCGGGAACGGCAGGTGCTGCGCGTCGGCCTCGACGTAAGAGATGCGCTCGGAGCGCTTGCGCTTCGCGGTCTTGGCGCCGGCGATCACGAGCATCTCGCGGCAGAAGTCGGCGCCGACGACGGGAACGGCGCCCTTCGCGGCGGCGTCGTAGGCGAGGGCCAAGTCGCCGGTGCCGGTGCAGAGGTCGAGAATCGGCCCGGCCTCGGGGCCGGCGGGCGGGGCGAGCCTCACGCAGGCCCGCCGCCAGGACTTGTCGATGTTCAGGCTGAGCAAGTGGTTCAGGAAGTCGTACCACGGCGCGATGCCGGCGAACATCGACTGGATGCGCGCCTCGCGCTTGTCCACGCCGGGTGTGGCGGGGGCACTGGGTGCGTCGGGCGGGGTGGCGGTGCCGGCGGTCACGGGCGTCGTCTCGTCGGGGCGGGGGCGCACGGGGGTCAACCGCACCCGGCCGGCGGTGGGCAACTCGCCGGCGGGCCGCACCCCCCTACAATAGCCGCCGAGTTGCCCGACCCGCCCGACGTGGAGCCGAAACGATGCTCAGTGCCGAGGGGTGCCGAACCCGGCGCCGGCGACTGCTCGACCTCAGACTCCTGGGCGCGGGGGGCGGGCCGCTGCTGCTGGCCGACCCGCTGTCCCTGCGCTACTTCGCCAACGCCAGCGCCGACCCCATGAGTATCGGCTCGGACTACCTGGGCGTCTTGCGCATCGACCCCGACGGCAAGACGACCCTGGTCCACGACGCCCGCGCGCCGAAGTCAATCGAGTCGGCCCACGTCGATGAGCGGGTGCCGGTGAAGTGGTACGACGGCAAGTCGGCCGGCCGCGGCCCGCGCCGCTTGATCCTCGCCGACGCCGTGGCGGGCGCCGGGGGCCGCATCCACGACTACCTCAACGACCCGCTGAGCGGCGCCTACTGGCACGCGGTGGACGCGATGCGTCGCGCCAAGGACTCCGACGAAATCGAGCTGCTCAAGACCTGTATGCGCGCCACTGAGGCGGGGCATGCCTGGGCGCGGTCGAATGTGAAGGCCGGGATGACGGAGTTAGAAGTGTTCGCCGGAATGCTCGGGGCGTGTACCGTCGCGGCCGGGCACGCGGTGGTGGTCTACGGCGACTTCACGGTGTCCACCGGCTCGCAGAAGCGCGGCGGACCCCCGACTTCGCACAAACTCGAAGACGGCGAGACGCTGATCTTGGACTACTCGGTGGTCATCGGCGGCTACCGCAGCGACTTCACCAACACGCTCGTGGTCGGCGGCAAGCCCACCAGCGGGCAGCGGAACCTGCTGGAACTCTCGCAGAAAGCGATGACCGCCGGCGAGCGCGAGCTGAAGGCGGGCGCGGCGTGCCAGGCGGTGTACGACGCGGTGCGGGGCGTGTTCGCGCGCGAGAACCTCGCCGAGAGCTTCCCCCACCACGCCGGGCACGGCCTCGGATTAAGCCACCCCGAGGCGCCGTTCTTCGTCGAGCATTCGAGCGAAACCCTGGTGGCCGGGGATGTCGTCACCCTGGAGCCGGGCCTGTACGTAGATGGGGTCGGCGGGGTGCGGATCGAGCACAACTACCTGGTGACGGACGCGGGGT
>CAXTPM010000757.1:0-313 GCA_964245865.1 uncultured Fimbriiglobus sp.
CCACCTCAAAGACCCGCGAATCACACTGCCGCAACCCGCAACTGCGTAACTCCTAACATGTACTCCTCGGATCAGTTCATCGACCACACCCAGAAGTTCTTCGGGCTGGGTGATCTGCAGCGGGCCGTCGATGAAACGCGGCAAATCCGAGAGCAGGACGAGGCCGACCAAGAAGTCGAAGACTTCCTCGACACGCCCGTAGCCGATGTACTCCCCGACTACCCCACGGGTGAGGTGTTCGTCGCCCCAGAGCGGCCCTCGGGCGCGGCTCCGGGGGTGGATGCCGGCCTTGCCGCCCTGCGGGGTAGTGCCC
>CAXTPM010000757.1:323-2446 GCA_964245865.1 uncultured Fimbriiglobus sp.
CAGGTCAATGATGCCGGCCCCGCCTAGTCCCCGCGTTGCCAGTTTTGTGGCGTGCACGATCTCACCCGACTTCGCCCGCGCCCTCGGGGCGTACACGATGCCGGCCGATCTCGGCCGCCAATTTGCCGCCGTGCTCGGTGCCGACGCGGCACTGGCTCGGTCACTGGCAGATGTGCGCGCTCTTGCATGCGAACGCGCCATCGCCGCGACAATGAAGCGTTCAGCCGACTCGACCGCTGCGTTCCGTGCCGCGAGGCTAAGTCTTGATGGCCTGCAAGAAGCAGTCGCGCGGCTCACCGATCCGTCGGCGCCCGCCCCGCGTGACATTTCGCCCCCCGCAGCCCCCAAGCCCCCGGCCACCGAAGAACTCTGATGCCCGGCCCCCGCTACATCGTCGCGGACGCCTTCACCGACGGCGACTGCCCCTTCTCCGGCAACCCCGCGGCCGTCGTTCTGCTCGACGCGCGACGCCTGGCCCGCCGACGCCTGGCTGCGAAGTGTCGCGGCGCAGATGAATCTCTCCGAAACCGCGTTCCTCATGCCCGAAGTCGGCGGCTACGCGCTGCGCTGGTGTACCCCGGCGTGTGAGGTCGATCTGTGCGGCCACGCCACCCTCGCCGCGGCCGCGGCCCTCGCCGAACTCGGGCGGCTGGGCAACGGCGAGGCGGTGCGCTTCTCGACGCGCAGCGGGACTCTCGCCGCCGCGCGCCACGGCGACCGCTTTGCGCTCGACTTCCCCGCGCTGCCGCCGTCGAGTGCCGACGCGCCGCCGGGGCTGCTCGAAGCGCTGGGCGTCGAGGCGACTGACATCGGCCGCGCGGCCGGCGACTACTTGGTGGAAGTCGGCTCCGAAGCGGCGGTGCGGGACTGCGCCCCGGACTGCCGCCGCCTGGGCGCGGTCGAGTGCCGGGGCGTCATCGTCACCGCCCGCTCCGACTCGCCGGCGTTCGACTTCGTGTCGCGCTTCTTCGGCCCGGCCGTCGGCATCGACGAAGACCCCGTGACGGGTTCGGCGCACTGCGCCCTCGCCCCCTACTGGGCCGCGAAACTCGGCAAGACCGCGCTGACGGGCCGTCAACTCTCGGCCCGCGGCGGGGTGGTGGCGGTGGAACTGAAGGGCGACCGGGTGATTCTCGGCGGCGCGGCGGCGGTGTTCGCGGCAGGGGAGTTGGCGCGGGGGCCGGGGTGAAGCGTAAGGGCCGTGCCGAACCGCGTTCGCCGCGGCCCGGCGGTAGTTAAAGTAACGTTAGCCAGGCTTGGCGACTGGGCCGCGGGTCAATTCGAGTTTGATTGGCCCCACGCCCTGCTTGACCTCGACTTTGAGCGGGGTACGCCCGAAGGCGCCGTACTCCGGGGGGATCGGCCGGTTGCCGCGCTTGGCGACCAGAGCGTCGAACGCGCGCGAGTCCTGGGTGTTGCGCATCTCGTCGGTCAACTCCGACTCGGCCACCATGACCGTGTGGAGGGCGACCACAGCGCCCGGCCGCTGGTTGAACAGACACGTCAGCGCGAAGCGCCCCTCCGCGTCGGTCACGGCCGTCGAGTTCGACTCGGCGCCGAAGTTGTCGAGCATGGGCATAAACGTCACGCTCGCCAGCGGCAGGGGCTTGCCGTCGAGTGTGACGACCCCCTCGCACGGCACGACCGCTGGGAGTTTTTTCTCGCAGCCGGCCGCGGCGCACACAGCCAGGCCGGCGAGCGCGGCGACCAGCAGGCGGGGAGTCATCGGCGGTTCCTCGGTCGGGTTCGGCGGGGTTGGGCCGGGGGGTTTAGTAATCGCCGGGGACTTCGCCGAGGGCGCGGGTCGTGAGCGCCTGGAGCGTGGCGAGTTGCGAGTTACTGGTGAGCGTCAGGAAGCGCACCGAGCCGTCGGAGAACGAGGCATTGCAGCCCCCGGTGTGCTGTGACCCCATCGCCGGGATGCGGTCATCGCAGAAGTTCGGTGCGCCCACCGTACAGCCGACGTAGTTGATCGGCTTGTAGCTGCTCAGGACGTAGTCCTGCATCGAGTTGAAACTCGACCACGCCCAGCCCGACGCCGCCTTGACCACGTCGCCGACCGTCTTGCCGTTGGAAAGCGGGGTCTTATCGACGTAGGTCCGCTCCGCGAAGAAGATCGTGTT
>CAXTPM010000758.1:0-2430 GCA_964245865.1 uncultured Fimbriiglobus sp.
ACTCGCCAGCACGGGGATCAGGAACTCCCACGGCACCCCCTCGCCGGTCAGCGCCAGCAGCCGGCTCTGGAACAGCATCGGCCCGGTCACGGGGAGCCAACAATTGAGCCAGTTGATCTCCACCCCCGGCGTCATGCTCCCCAGGGCCAGGGGCATCGCCACGAGGATCAGGGGCACGAGGTAATATTGCCCCTCCTTGGTGCTGCGGGCGAACACGCCGAGCGCCAGACAGACTGCACTGAAGAGCATTGCCTGGGGCAAGCCGATCAGCACGCACCCGACTAGCCCCGGCCAGTTGATGATGGGGAACCCGAGCAGGCGTTCGAGGCCGTACCCCACGAGGCCGCCGCACAGAACGTTCCAGACGACCGTGACGAACGCGAACGCGGTGGTGGCCAGGAACTTGCCTCCGACGATCTCGGAGCGCGACGCGGGGCTAATCAACAGCGTCTCCATCGTGCCGCGCTCCTTCTCCCCGGCCGTCATATCGACCGCCGGCTGAATCGCGCCGGTGATCAGCCACATCATCAGCACGAACGGGATCACCTTGCGGAACGTGTCGCGCAGCTCGTCGGCGACTTTCAGGAGCTTCGGCTTGTTAGTCGAGGGGTCGATCACGGTCAGTACCCGGTCGAAGTCCTTGGCCAACCCCGCGCGCTCGAAGCGCCGCTCGCGCAGCTTGGCCTCCCAGGCGCGCAGGATGCCGCCGACGCGCTTGACCGCGAGCTTGGACGCCTCGTCGCCGTCGCGCGCCAGTAGCCGGATTTCGGGGCGCCTGGCGAGGTCGGCCAGGTCGGCGGCGATGGTGGCGGGGACGACGACCACGAGATCGACGGACTTCGCGGCGAGTTCGGCCTCGGGGTCGCCGCGGAACGCACTCAGTGCCATCGGCCCGCCCGCCTCGGCCTCGGCGTCGAGTCCCTCCGCGAACCCGCCGCCCTGCACCAAGGGGACGCCGACGGCCGCGAGCGCGTCGAGGTTCACCACACCCACCCGAGTCGGCTGGCCCAAGAGCGTGCGCGCGAACACGATCCCCGTGACGCCGAACAGGCCGTAGAGCAACAAGGGCAGCACGAAGATGAGGAACACCGTGCGCCGGTCGCGCGCCAGGTCGCGGAACTCCTTGGCGGAAATCAGGCGAACGACGGCGGGGCGCATCGGGTATCTCGGAGCCGGGGTAGGGATGAGGGATAGGGACTCGGTGAGCGGGGGAACAGTAGCGCCGGGCACTCGGGCGACTGTGCCAGTTGTACAGATCGCACAGTTTGGGGCGGTCCCACCGCACCGACACGCAATCCCGGCCCAGTTGCGACGCATGCGCTACCTGCGACGGGCCGATTGGTAGGGTTATTCTTTTCGCGCCTGGTATCCTCCCTGAGAAGTATCATGCGACTCCCGTCTGCCGGCGCCCTCGCCGCCCTCGCCGGGGGGGCGACCCTCGCCGGGGCGCAGCCCCCCGCGCCGGTCGTGCCGCTTGCCGCACCCAGTGCCGAAGTTGCCCCCGCAGCGGCCGAGTGCGGGGCGTGCAAGCCGTTCGACTGGAAGGCGGTACCGCGCGTGCGGCCGTTCCCGCCCCTGGGGTTCTTCCAGGTGCCCCCGACCGGGCCGGGGTACTACTCGCTGCTCGACCGACTCCGGGGCGACATGAGCCAGGCGCCGCCGAAGTACCCGTACCCGCGCTCCGGGGCGTTCCCGCCGTCGTTCTTCGACGCCGACAACTTCGGCTACCTCGACGACCCCAACAACACCGAGGCGGACTTCTTCGACCCGCTCAAGCGCGTCCACCCGACGCCGAGCACGCTGTTCGTGACCGGGGGCGAGCTGCGCGACCGCTACGAGAACCGGTACAACGACCGCCTCGGCCAGCGCGACAACGTCTACAACCTGTCGCGGGTGCGGCTCTACGGCGACCTGTGGTACAAGGACGACTTGCGCCTCTTCGCGGAGTTCATCGGCGCGTACAGTTCCAACCAGGACTTGACGCCGCTGGGCACCGACCAGAACAAGGCCGACTTCCTGAACCTGTTCGTGGACGCGAAGCTGTTCGAGATCGACGGCAAGCCGGCCTACGTGCGCGCCGGGCGGCAGGAGCTGTTGTTCGGCTCGCAGCGGCTGATCTCGCCGCTGGACTGGGCCAACACGCGCCGCACCTTCCAGGGGGTGCGCGGGTTCCGCCAGGGGGAGAAGCTCGATGTCGATTTCTTCTGGGCGCAGCCGGTGGTGCCCAACGCAAACAAGCTCGACTCGGTGGACAACAACCAAAACTTCGCCGGGGCGTGGGCGACCTACCGCCCTGCGAAGGGCCGGTCCATCGACGCCTACTATCTCGTACTCGACAACACCAGCCGTGCGACGCAACTCGGGCTGAACCGGGGGCCGTTCACGCGGCACACCTTCGGCGGGCGCTACGCCGGCAGCGACGGCAACTTC
>CAXTPM010000759.1:0-2413 GCA_964245865.1 uncultured Fimbriiglobus sp.
CAGCCGGGCGGCGGGGTAGTCGATCCCCCCGCGCCGGTGGTGCGCGTGGCGGTGCGCGTCCCGGCGGTGGTGGCCAAGAACAAGCCGGTGGGCTACACGATCACGGTGGTGAACAGCTCGCGCGCCACGGCCTACAACGTGCGCGTGCGGCACCCCGCGCCCGGCGGCGTGGACCCGAAGCAGCCGCCGCAGTTCCAGCCGGCGCCCAAGTCTGGGCCGAACCTCGCGCCGCCGGTCCAGTTGCTGGGCAACCCGCCGGCGCCCCCCGCCGCCCCGCCGGGCAAGGACTACGTCTGGACGTTCGCCGAACTCAAGCCGGGCCAGGCCGAGAAGATCACCGCCGAGTTCGTGCCGCTGCCCGACACGAAGTCCGTCACCGCGACGGTGTTCGTCAGCTTCGAGCACGGCGAGACCGTCACCACGCAGATCGACCCGCCCAAACTCGAAGTGACCAGCACCGCCCCGCAGTCGGCCACGACGAGCGAGCCGTACACCGTCGCGGTCGAGGTGGCCAACACCGGCCGCGTGGCGATCAAGAAGGTCACACTGGTGCAAACCTTCCCCGAGGGATCAGTCGTCGATGCCCCGGAGGGCGCCGAAAAGGGGCTGGCCCCCGGCTCGACGCGGCTCGATGTCGGCACGCTACCCCCCAATCAGCGGCGGCGGTTCGTCTACAAGGTGCAGGCCAAATCGCCCGGCCTCGCCGCCGCGACCAGCACCGTCGGCGGCGAGGACGTGCCGGCCGAGGTCAAGCGCGAGTCGCGCACCAAAGTCGAAGAGGCTAAGCTCGACCTCAAGCTGACCGGCCCCGCGCGGGTGACGGCCGGCGAGGCGGGCGAGTACGCCGTCACCGTCACGAACACCGGCACGCTGCCCCTGGGTGAAGTGCGCGTGAAAGTCGCCCTCCCCCCCGGCGTCGTGCCGCAGAAAATGAGCGCCGGCGGGCGCGCCACCGCCGAGGCGATTAGCTGGACCGGCCCCCCCGACCGCGACCGCAACGGCCCTCTGGCCCCCGGCGACCGCTTCGAGCTGCGCTTCAAGCTCAAGGCCGAGCGCAGCGGCGAGTCGGCCGTGCGCGCCACCGCCGACGCGGGCCGATCGACCGAAAAGTCGGCCGAGGCGAAGACCTACTTCGACGGCAGTTCGGTGCTCAAGACTCGCACCGACATCGCCCCCGGCACCACCGCCGTCGGCCAGACCGGCACCATCACCTACACCGTGACGAACTCCGGCGACGCCACGGCCGGCAAGGTGCGCGTGGTGGTGAAGTTGCCGCCGCAGGTCAAACTCGACCCGGCGCCGCCCCGCTCGCAACTCTTGGGCAGCGAGTTGACGTTCGAGCCGCAGGACATCCCCGCCGGGGGCGAGGTGAACTACAAGTTCACCTACGCCGCCGTGCGCGAGGGGCAGGCGAGCTTCGAGTTCCTGCTGTACGAGGCGGGCCGCGAGAAGCCGATGGAGAGCGCGAAAGCCGTGGCGGTGACGGGGAAGTGAGAGCTGCGGGGCGTTCGGCCTCCGGTTCGTCGCCCCGAGCGGAGGGCTGACGCCCCCCGCTCGGGGCGACGAACCGGAGGGCCGCACGGTCCATCACACCTCGACCACCTCGCCGAAGCGCTCGCGCAGCCGCCGCTCCCCGGAAGGGCCGACGCGGGTATAGCTCAGGCGCAGGCGCTGCAATCCCCCGAAGTGCGGCGAGTCGGCGAGCGCGAGCGCGCCGGCGTCGGTGATTGCGTTGCTCACTAAAGCGAGGGAAAGCAGGCTGGCCGCGCCGGGCCACGCCGCCAGTCGGGCGCACCCCGCGTCGGTGACGGTGCCGGTCCACACGTCCAGGTGACGCAGGGTCCGCACCCGGCTCGACTCCACCAAGGCCGCGATGTCCCGGTCGTCGCACCTCTCCACCGAGAGGTTCGCCACGCAGCCGGCCCAGCACCAGCCGCAGACTTCGGCCACATACCCGTCGTGGTTGCCCCTGCCGCAATCGACCGCCACGGCGTCGGGCGGCTCGAGCGCCTCGCCGGCTTCGATCAGGCGCCGCACCAGAGTCCACGCCCTGAGTGGGGTGTGGTTGAACCCGCGCCGCATCGTCAGCCCCGCCAGCCACCCGTCGCTCCCGGACGGGTCCGACCCCGCCAGCGCGGCGCGGAACGGCGCGAGCCACTCGCCGGCGTGTTCGGCCAGCAACTCCCGCTCTCGCGGCTCCAGGGTCTTGCGCGGCACGCGGCCCTTGCGCCGGTCGGGGCCGAGCCGGGCCAACTCGCACTGCACGCGGATCAGTTCCGCCCGCGCCGCCTCGCCGTGTTCGTTCAGCCAGTCGGCGTACACCAGGCGCGGCGTATCTGACTCCGGGTCAGCGGCGACGGCGTTCAACAGCGCGAGGCGGTCGGAATCTAGCACGCGGCACTCCACTGGTCTG
>CAXTPM010000760.1:0-1067 GCA_964245865.1 uncultured Fimbriiglobus sp.
CTCCGGCTACCCGCACCTCGACGAGTGCTACCGCGTGGCCGAGCACCTGTTCCCGCTCCTGCCGCTAGCCGACACGCAGCCGGCGGGGGCGCGGGGCGAGGTGGTGGCGAATGGGGCCGTGCGCGTGCCGGGCGGGGCGAACGGGCAGTCGTGAGGGGAACACTCGCCGCCGACGGCAGCGACCTCACCCCCTTCCCCTCTCCCAAAAGGAGAGGGGTGAGCCTGACTCGATGCGTCAAACAATGGCGTGCCCAGTAGATCAAGCTTCCACACGCTCTCGCCCCCTCTCCTCTTGGGAGAGGGGGAGGGGGGGTGAGGTCGCCCCGCCCCGGAGTCCAAACCATGCCCCGCCTCCCGCTTCTCGTCCTCCCACTGCTCCTCGGCGCCGACTGGCCCGCCTGGCGCGGCCCCGCCGCCAACGGCGTCGCCCCGCCCGATGCCGACCCGCCGTTGACGTGGAGCGCGACCGAGAACGTCAAGTGGAAGGCCGAACTCCCCGGCCGCGGCAGCGCCACGCCGGTCGTGGTCGGCGACCAGGTGTTCGTGCTCACCGCCATTAAAACCGACCGCGTTGCGACCCCCGACGAACTGCCCAAGTTGGACGGCAAGCTGCCGCAGAAGACCGACGCGCCGGGGGTGTTCTACCGGTTCGAGGTGCTGAGCTTCGGCCGCGACTCGGGCAAGCTCAACTGGCGCAAAGTCGCCGCCGAGGCGGTGCCGCACGAGGGGACGCACCCGTCGCACTCGTATGCCGCCGGGTCGCCGTGCTCCGACGGCAAACTCCTCTACGCCAGCTTCGGCTCGTTCGGCGTCTATGCGTTTACGCTCGGCGGCGACTTGGTGTGGAAGCGCGACTTGGGCCGCATCCGCTCGCGCCTCGGCTGGGGCGAGGCGGTCACGCCGGTGGTGCACGGCGGGTCACTCTTGCTGAACTGGGACCAGGAAGTCGCCGGGCAGTCGAAGCTCATTTGCCTCGACGCCGCGACGGGGGCGACGAGGTGGGAGGCGTCGCGCGACGAGAAGACGAGTTGGAACACGCCGCTGGTGGCCGAGCACGGCGGCAAGAC
>CAXTPM010000760.1:1077-2408 GCA_964245865.1 uncultured Fimbriiglobus sp.
GCGGAACTCTGGCGGGTGGGGGGCATGACGACCAACGCCATCCCCTCGCCGCTCGCCGAGAACGGCACGGCGTATGTGATGAGCGGCTACGGCGGCGCCGCGGCGGTGGCCGTCCCCCTGGGCTCGAAGGGCGAACTCGCCGAATCGAGTGTGGCGTGGCGCTACGGCAAGGGGACGCCGTATGTGCCCTCGCCCTTGCTCCTGGGCGGGCGGCTCTACTTCACGCAGGGCAACGCCAACACCCTCAGCGTGCTCGACGCCAAGACCGGCAAGCCGATCCTGAGCGGCGAGCGCCTCCCCGGCGTGGGGCAGTTCTACGCCTCCCCCCTCGCGGCCGGGGGGCGCATCTACCTGGTGGACCGGCAGGGCACCACACTGGTACTGAAGCCCGGCGACGCGCCCGAAGTGCTGGCGACCAACAAGCTCGGCGACCCGGTGGACGCCTGCCCGGCGGTGTGCGGCCGCACGCTGTTTTTGCGGGGCGAAAAGTACCTGTGGGCGCTGGAGGCGAAGTGAGCGGGGGCTGGCCGCGGCGGCGCCCGCGTGCTAGATTGATCGCACAAGCCCCGGAGGCCGATGTCGTGTCCGAATCCCCTTCGGAAACCGCGCGGCTGCACGACTGCGTGGACCGCTGGCGCGCCGGCGACACCCGCGCGGCCGACGAACTGTTGCGCGCCACCGCCAAGCGCCTCGAGCAACTCGCCCGGCGGATGCTGCGCGACTTCCCCGGCCTGCGCCCCGCCGCCGACACGCTAGATGTCTACCAGGGGTCGGTGATGCGCCTCTTGAATAGCCTCAAGACCGTGAGGCCCGAGACGATGCGGGACTACTACCGGCTCTCGGCGCTGCAAATCCGCCGGGAGCTTCTGGACCTGGCGCGCCAGGCGGCGGGCAAGCCGCGCCGCGCCGCCGGGGACGACGCAGATGCCGTCGAGGGGGCGCCCGACACCGCCGCGGACGACCACGCCGACCTCGACTTGTGGTGCCGCTTCCACCAGGCGGTGGAGCGGCTCCCCGCCGAGGAGCGCGAGGCGTTCGGGCTGAGCTACTACCACGGCTGGCCCCAGGCCCAGGTCGCGGAGGCGTTCGGGGTGAGCGAGCGCACGGTCAGGCGCTGGTGGGTCGGGGCGTGCGCGCGCCTGCGCGGCGAACTCGGGGGCCGGCTGCCGGGGGCGACCGGGGGGTAAGGCGGCGGGGCCGGCCCGGCTTCCGACAATTCCGACAGCCGATTTCGCGCCCCGCCCCGGCTCCGTGCTAGTCTGGGGGGATGCCGACCCCCACCCCGAACGCCCCGCGCGGCGCCCACCCCCCGTCCCCCCCCCCCGCCCCCC
>CAXTPM010000761.1:0-2406 GCA_964245865.1 uncultured Fimbriiglobus sp.
CATCGCCACCAGCCGCCCGCCCTTCTGGTAGTCGCGGATGAGGGCGAGTTTGGCCTCGGGCGTGGCTTCAGCGAGGTAGTCGTCCACGCCCGCCTCGGCGGCAATGGCCGCGGCGGTGAGGGGGTTGTCGCCGGTGATCATCACCGTCTTGATGCCCATGCGGCGCAGCTCGGCGAAGCGCTCCTTGATGCCGCCCTTGACGATGTCCTTGAGTTCGATGACGCCGAGCACCCGCGCGTCGCGGCTCACCACCAAGGGCGTGCCGCCGCTCTGGGAGATTTCGCGCACCGCCGCCTCGACCCCGGCGGGCATCTCGCCGCCGAGTGCCTTGACGTGCGACTCGACCGCCGAAGCGGCGCCCTTGCGCACCTGCGCGCCGTCCAAATCGACGCCGCTCATGCGCGTCTTGGCGGTGAACGGCACGAAGGTGGCATTCGTCTCGGCGAGGTCGCGGCCGCGCAGGCCGAACTCGCGCTTGGCCAGGACCGCGATGCTGCGCCCCTCAGGGGTTTCGTCGGCGAGCGACGCCAGGTGCGCCGCCGCCGCGAGGTCTTCGCCGCTCACGCCGGGGGCGGGGACGAAGCGCGTGGCCTGGCGGTTGCCGAGGGTGATGGTGCCGGTCTTGTCCAAAAGTAGCACGTCGATGTCGCCCGCCGCCTCGACGGCGCGGCCGGACATGGCAATCACGTTGGCGCGGCTCAGGCGGTTCATCCCCGCGATGCCGATGGCACTGAGCAGGGCACCGATGGTCGTCGGCGCGAGGCAGACGAACAGCGCGACCAGCACCGTGAGCGACACCGCGCGACCCTGGCCGCTGGCCTCGGCGCTGTACGCCGAGAACGGCAGCAGCGTGGCGACCACCAGGAGGAAGATTAGCGTGAGCGCGGCGAGCAGAATCGCCAGGGCGATTTCGTTGGGCGTGCGCTGCCGCTTGGCCCCCTCGACCATCGCGATCATGCGGTCGAGGAAACTTTGGCCGGCGAGGGTGGCGACGCGCACGACCAGCCAGTCGGAGATGACGCGCGTACCCCCAGTGACGGCACTGCGGTCGCCGCCGCTCTCGCGCACCACGGGGGCACTCTCGCCGGTCACGGCGCTCTCGTCCACCGACGCCACACCCTCGACCACCTCGCCGTCGGCCGGCACCACGTCGCCGGCGAGCACGAGCACGAAGTCGCCGATCTTGAGGTCCGCCGCCGGCACCTCGGTCGCGGCGTCGCGCGCCTTGGGGTCGGCCAGGCGCCGCGCCGTCACCGACGTGCGCGACTTCCGCAAGCTCGCGGCCTGGGCTTTGCCGTGCCCCTCGGCGATGGCCTCGGCGAAGTTGGCGAACAGCACGGTGGCCCACAGCCACGCGCTCACGCCCAGCACGAACCCGGCCGACTCGTCGGTGCCGGTGCTGCCGGTAATTAGCGAGCGCAGCCAGATCGCGCTCGTGAGGATGCTGCCGAGATAGACGGCGAACATCACGGGGTTCTTGGCCTGGTTGCGCGGCCCGAGCTTCAGCACGGACGCCACGAGGGCGCCGCGCAAAATATCCGCCCGGAACAGCGACGGGGTTTCGGTTCGGTCACTCATCGCGCGACTGTGGCTCCGGTTAAGACCGCGTGGTCAGGTGCTCGACCACCGGCCCGAGGGCCAGGGCCGGGAAGAAGCTCAGTGCCCCCACCACCGCCACGACGGCGACGACGAGGGACACGAACAGGGGAGTGTGCGTGGGGAGTGTCCCCGGCCCGGCTGGGACGCTCTTTTTGGCGGCGAGCGAGCCGGCGATGGCCAGCACCGGCAGCATTGCGCCGAACCGGCCCACTAGCATGGCTAGCCCGAGGGTGCCGTTGTAGAACGGCGTGTTCGCGCTCAGGCCCGCGAACGCCGAGCCGTTGTTGTTCGCGGCCGAGGAGTAGGCGTAGAGGATTTCGCTGAACCCGTGCGGCCCCGTGTTCGCGGTCCCCTTGCGGCCGTCCTCGGTGGCCACGCCGATTGCCGCGCCGATGAGGGTCATCGCGCACGGGATCAGGATCACCAGCGACGCCATCTTGACCTCGAACGCCCCGATCTTCTTGCCGAGGTACTCCGGCGTGCGGCCCACCATCAGCCCGGCCAGGAACACCGCGACTAGCGCGAACACGAGCATGCCGTAGAGGCCCGAGCCGACGCCGCCGAACACCACCTCGCCGAGCTGGATCAGCCACAGCGGCGCCAGCCCGCCCAAGGGGGTGTACGAGTCGTGCATCGAGTTCACCGAGCCGTTCGACGCGGCCGTGGTGGCCACCGCCCAGAGCGCGGAGTTCGGCACGCCGAAGCGGACCTCCTTGCCCTCGGTGTTGCCCGCCGACTGATCGACGTTCAGGGCCGCGAGCGCCGGGTTCGGCTGGTGCTCGGCCCACACGGTGAGCACCAACAGCG
>CAXTPM010000762.1:0-2402 GCA_964245865.1 uncultured Fimbriiglobus sp.
GGCAACTGGTACTCGGGCCGTACCAGCTCGAGACCCCGGTCGGGAGCGGGAGCCTCGGCACGGTGTTCCGCGCGGTCCACGCCCAGTCGCGCGAGCGCTTCGCGGTCAAAGTCCTGCCGCTGCGCAGCCTGTGGAACGTGATCCGCGCGCGACGGCAGGTGCAACTGTTCGCCCAACTGCCGCCGCACCCCGCGGTGGTCCCCCTGGTCGAGGTCGGCACCGCGGCGGGCGCGCACTACCTGGCGTGGCCCTTCGCCGAGGGCGAGACCGTCGAACGCCTGGTCGCGCGCGCCGGCCCGCTCGGCCCCGCGCAGGTGGCGTCGCTGATGGCCCAGGTCGCCGACGGACTGAGCGTCTGCCACGCCCAGGGCATCGGCCACGGCCTGCTCAAGCCGTCGAATTTGCTCATCGGCCCGGATCGCAAGGCGCGCATCCTCGACCTCGGCATCGGCGCGATCCTCCAAGAGAACCTGGCCGACGGCGAGTCGATGCTCGACACCATCTCGACCGCCAACACCGCCATGACCATGATGGACTGCGCGGCGCCCGAGACCCTAATCGACCCCAGCGAGCGCACCGCGGCGGGCGATTTTTACAGCCTCGGTTGTATTTTGTACTGGCTCCTGAGCGGGCGCTACCCGTTCCCCGACGGCAACGCGGTCGATAAGATCATCGCCCACCAGGGCTTCGACCCCGTGCCGATCGGCCACTACAACCCCGCCGCGCCGGACTCCCTGGTGCAACTCGCGGGCGAGTTGATGGCGAAGTCGCCCGACGACCGGCCAGTGGACGCGCGCCTGATCCGGGACCGCCTGACCGACGCGGCGGCGCGGATCGCGGCCGAGGCGCAGTTGCACGGCAGCCGGGTGATGCTCCCGCCGCCCCTGCGCGAGTTGCCGCCGGACCCGGCCGGGCAGTCGCGCCTGGGGAGTTGGGTGCAGTCGGGGTTCAAGCCGTCGCCCCCGGCCACGCCGCCCCCAGGGGATGTGGGCAAGGGCGCGTCGGCGGAGGACTCGGTGAACTTCGACCCGGCCCCGTACCCGCCGGGGGCGGAGACGCCGCGCGGGCGCCCGACCCGCGCGCCGGACAGCGGCCGGCTCGACCTATACGAGTCCGAGGCCGAGTCCAACACCCCCGCCTACTTGCTGCCCGCGCCCCCCGCCCCGCGCGCCCCCGCCTGGCCGGGGCTACCCGCCGAGGGGTCGGACCCCGACTCGCTCTCGACCGCCTCGGGCAACCTCGCCGACCTCCCCCCGCCGCCGAACTTCGGCACCCTCTCGGGGTGGCGGCGGCTGGCGCGGCGCGTGTTCACCTGGATTCCGCCGCACGACGTGATTCAACTGAGCCTGTTCGGCCCGGCGGAACTCGCACCCGGCCGCACGCACCGCTTCCAGGTCTACGCGCACCCGCCCGAGGCCTTTGCGAGTGTTCGCACCCTGTCGCGCGCGTTCCAGCCCGACACCGAGCTGCGCGCCGCCGGGTACGCCACGCGCCCCATCCCGCGCGGCAGCCCCCTGGGGTTGCACTTGGCGGTGGCCCAGAGCGCCGTGCCGGGGGCGCTGGTGACGTTCAAGTGGGTCGGCCACACCAAGCCGCACTCGTTCGAGGTCTACGTTCCCTGGGAGTCCCGCGCCGGGCGTACGCCGGGGCGCCTGACCCTGGGGCTGAACGCCGAGCAGGTCGCCGAGGTCGAGTTCGAGGTGCTGGTCCAGCACCGCGCGGGGTAGCCGACACGCCGCTTACGCCCGCATCAGCACCACGCCCTCGCCGCCCCGCAGCGTCACCGAGCGCACCACCGCTCCCAAGGTGCCGTCGGGGTTCAGCACCCGGTAGTTGCCGCCCAACTCGTGCGTCGTCGCCGTCGCGTCCGAGATCGTCCCCGTGCCCGCCCCTTGCGCATACGAGCGCGGCTTGTACAGCACCACCGCGTTGTCGTAGTCGCGCCGGAGCACCTTGTACGTCAGTTTGGCGTTCTCGGGGTCCGCGCCCTGCGCCCACACCGCCGCGGCGCCCCTCGGCTGGCCGATGTCGGTCGAGACCGCAGGAATCCAGGCGTTCTTCCACGGCGCGGCCGGCGAGTAGCCGCCGGCCAGGGTGAGGTACGTGAGTTTCGGGTCGCCCACGAGGTAGTAGTACGCCAGCGTCCCCGACTGCACGCGGGTGCTGCCCACCGGCTGGTCGCCGGGGTAGCTGTCGAGGATCACCGGCACCTGCGGGCTGTCGGCGTTCAGGCGCCGGGCGATCAGCGCTTGCAGGTCGGCGACCGCGGCCCAGTTCGCCTCGGTGGGGCGCAGGCTGAACTCCTCGAACGCGAACCCCGACGCGCCCACCACGGGGTCGGCGTCGGCCCCGCCCCCCGAAGTGTTGGCGATCAGGCTCTCGGTCGGGCCGATCGCCTTGCC
>CAXTPM010000763.1:0-2394 GCA_964245865.1 uncultured Fimbriiglobus sp.
TTCGCGCGCCTCAAGCAGTGCCGCCGGGTGGCGACCCGGTACGACAAGAAGGCGGCCAACTTCCTCGGGTTCGTCTGGGTCGCGTCGATCAACATCATGCTCGCGTAGATTGCGAAACTGACCCAGCTTCAATCGGTACGCCCTAGGAAGCCGTCGGCGTCCACCCCGGTGCGGTGTTGCCCGCAGCCGGCACGGGGCAGGGAGCACGGCAGTTGGCCGGCGCGAACCCGGACGGGGGGCGGCGGCGACACGGTTGCTCTTGCCGAGCGACCAGGCGCGGCCCGCGCCGGCCCCTCCGGCGGGGTGACGGAGGGCGTCGGGGCCGGAGACCGTCGCGCCCCGCCGGCCGCCGCGTTTCCCCTCTCCGTGCCGGTCGCCAGACGGAGTGGGCTGCGAACTCGGGGTCCGGCGCGCTCGCCCCCGCCACGAGCCACCGGCGCCGCGGCGGCACTAGCCCACGAAGACTCCGCCGTCAATGACCGCCCCGCCGAAAGGGTCGAGTTCCTGGTCGGCGGGGCCGGCCGCGAGGAGCGTGGCGACCTTGTAGACTCGGACGCGGCCCGCCTCGCCCTCGCCGCTGCCGGCGACGAGGTCGGCCCGGCCGTCGCCGTCGGTGTCGCCCACCGCCACGCGCACCCCGCCCCGGAGGTTGGAGTCCCCCGCGAAGAAGTTGGCGACCGAGGTGCCGGTGTCGCCGGCCGAGAGCGCGCGGCCGCTGAGGGCCAGCACGCGCGGCCCGCCCCCCGGCCCGCCGCCGACCACCAGGTCCGCGAAGCCGTCGCCGTTCAGGTCGCCCGCCGCGACGTACACCCCGTTGCGCAGGGTTTGCTCGAACACGAAGAAGTCGCCCACCAGGCGCGTCGGCTGCGCGGCGAAGGCGGTCAGGCCGTTAAAAATGGCGATGCGCGGCCCGCCGCCGAACCCGGCCGCGACGACGAGGTCCGGCCGGCCGTCGCCGCTGATGTCCCCTACTGCGGCGCGGGCGCCGCCCCGGAACGCCGGGTCGTCGATGCCGAAGAAGCGCGTCACGCTGGCGCCGGCGCCCTGCCCGGCGGCGAGGCCCGCGCCGGAGTAGACCGCCGTCACGGGGCCGCCGCCCCGGTCGGGCGTCACCACCACGTCCGCCTTGCCGTCGCCGTCCAGGTCGCCGGCCGCGACGAACACGCCGCCGGTGAAGCTCGCCTCGAACGCGGCGAAGTCGGCGAGCACCTGCCGCGTCGCGCCGTCGGTGACCACGACTCGCGGGCTGCCGCCGGGGCCGGCGCCGGCGATGAAGTCGGCCACGCCGTCGCCGGTCACGTCGGCGGTGGCCACGCGGGCGGGCGCCGCCTGCCCCGGCAGCAGCGGGAGCGAATCGCCGAGGGCGAGCGTGCTTCCGGCGGGGCTGAGCAGCCGCGCGGTGCCGTCCGCCGGGCCGCCGACCAGGACCGGCACCCGCACCTGCGGGCCGACCGCGAGGGTGTACGTCCGGCGCCCCTCCTCGCCGGTCGCGTTGGCGGCACGGACGGTGAAGGTGTACGCCCCCTCGGCCGTCGGCGTGCCGGTGATCCGGCCGTCCGGGGCGAGGGTCAGGCCGGGCGGCAGCGCGCTGGCGGGCGACGGCGGGGCGAGCGGGCCGAACGTTTCGGCGAACGTGAACGGGCCGGCCGGGCCGGTCGCCATCAGCGCCTGCGCGTACGCCGCCCCGACGCGACCGGGCAGTAAGGAGTCCGGGGCGACGACGACCGGCACCTGCACTTCGACCGCGCCCAGGTCCACGGCGCCGTTCGACACGCGGACGAACCCCTGGCCGCGCTGGTCGTAGAAGGGGGGATCTCCGTCAAGCTCGGCGGCGGTGACGTGGGCGTTGTCCCCGGCGCCGATGGCCGGGCTGCCGGGCAGCGGCGCGAGCGTCAGCGACCGCCCGCCGTTGTTCTGGAGCGGCCCGAGATTAGCGTCGGCGACGAGGAATGGCGCGCCGGTCACGGTGCCGCCGGTGGCGTTGACGACCGGGGTCGAGACGAGGTTCGGGCCGGAGGCCGTGACCGTGGCCGACCCGGTGCCGCTCTTGGCGTTGACCACGTCCGACCCGCCGACGGAGCCGGCGAAGACGCTGTTGGCGAAGGTCGCCGCCGCCGCCAGGTTCGGGGTGACGCCGGGGGCGGTGCGGAACAGGTTGTAGACGGCCCCGCCGTCCGAGGCGTTCGCCAGGCCGGAGCCGATGCCGTCGGCGACGGAGTTGTTGGCGACCGTGACGCTCGTGAGCGTGAGCGCGCCATTGAGGCTGAAGATCGCGCCGCCGAAGCCGCCGCCCTTCTGGCCGGCGCCGGCGGCCCCGAGCGCCCCCTCGGAGATGCCGCCCTTCGCGCTGTTCCCGGCGAAGGTCGAGTTGGCGATGATGACGGCCCCGCCCTG
>CAXTPM010000764.1:0-492 GCA_964245865.1 uncultured Fimbriiglobus sp.
GGCTGCGGAACTAGCGGGCCTTCAGTGCCGCGACCACGTCGCGCCCGGTGAGCGGCCCCCCGCCCGGTGGCAGTTCGCAGGCGAACGGGTGCGACGGGCATGACGCCGACCCGTACTCGCAGCCGTCGAGTGTCAGCCCGCACAAAAACGCGACATCGGCGAGCAGTCCCGGCTCGAACGAGTCAGCGCCCCGGAACGCCGAGTCGAACGTCAGCAGTCGCCCGCGCGTGCCGATCATCTCGGTGAACGGCAACTCGCCGTCCTCGAAGGCACGCGGGCCGGTGTTGTTCCAGAAGTGGAACGGCGCGAACGGGCGCCCCAGGACATCGACCGCCGCGAGCCACGCCGGGTCCGCCGGGGGTTCCAGCCCGGCCACCAACTCGCGCCAGCGGATGTTGGCCTCACGCTCGGGCAGTTGCGCTCTGAGTTCGGGGGAGCCGTCGAGGTATTCGCGTAGGGTTTCCTCGTCGCCGCTTACTCGGTTCCAGTCGA
>CAXTPM010000764.1:502-2392 GCA_964245865.1 uncultured Fimbriiglobus sp.
GCGGCACAGCCCAGTCGGTGCGCAGCAGTGCGGCACGGGTGTCGCCGCGCTCCTCCAGGTAGTCGGCGTAGACGAGGCGCGGCAAGTCCGACCTAGGGTCGGCGACCATCGCGCGAAGGAAAGCAGCGTCGCTGGTCGTCACGTCGGCCCGCCTACTTCCCCGCCACCTTCTTTAGCCCCGAGTGCGTCACCTTGGGCCAATAAGTGTACAGCTCGAACTTCGGGTCGTTCTCACTGTCGTGACACTTCGCGCACAGGTTATACACCTGATTCACGACCGCCTTCTGACCCGCGGGCAGCTTGTCCACCGCCGCCGGCTGGTCGATCAGCTTCAGCTTGCTGATTTCCAGGAGCGTCGCGCTATCCGGCAGTCGGTCGTCGGGGTTAGTCTTCCACGGGCTAAGGCTGGCGTACAGCGACTTGTCCTCGGGCGCGGCGTTGTGAGCACTGCCCGGCCCGTGGCAGTTCTCGCAGCCGTTGTTGAGCAAGTTCGGCGTCTTCTCGGCCGAGACGAACCCGGTGTTGAAGCCCATCCCCACGGTGTGGCACTGCAAACACTCGCCGTCGAATTGACGGTTCGAGGGGCGGGTGGCCAGCTTTTCGAGGGCTTCGTAAGCGTGGGCGTGCGGGCTAGACGCCCAGACGTTGTAGACTTCCTCGTGGCACTTCTGGCACGACGCGCTCCCGGCGTAATGAATGTTCGCGCCGGGGCTGCGCACCTGGGCCGGGTGCTGAATCTTCAGCGAGGCGTACTGCGACAGGTAGTCGTTCTTCTTCACTTTCAGTGTGTAATCTTCGAGCAGTTGCAGTACCCCGTTCGCCTTCTCGGCCGCGGCCCCCGGCGGCGTCAGGTAGTCCTCGGTCATCTCGACCAACTGGTAGTGCAGGCTCAGCCCGGCGGGCGTGCGGAACGCGCCGACGACCCCGACCGTCTGGCCCTTCTGGCCGACCTGCACGATCATGGTCTTGCCGCCGTTCACGACCTCCGGGAACGCCGGGGGCATGGTACTGTCCGACTGGCAGAGCACCACCTGGAACTGCGGGAACGCGGCCGCGGCGCGGCGGGCGTCTTCGATCTTGCCGACGTACAGGAGCACCCTCAACTCGGGCCTTGCCGGCCCCCGGTCCATGTCCGCGAGCGCCTTAGCGATGACGGCCGCGCTCGAGAGTCCCCCGGCGGCGTCCCTGGCGAAGTCGTAGTTCTTGTCGATGTCGGCCACCACCTTCTTGGCCACCGACGGGCCGACGACGCTGATCACCCCCACCGCCGGCGCGTTCGGGCGGACCACCACTTCGTAGGGTTCGACCAGCGGGCGTGACTTCTCGGTGCGCGAACCGAACAGTTCTTCGAGCGTCATCGGCTTGCCGCCGGCCGTCGCGGCCGCGCCCATCAGGTTCGCCGCCAGCACGAACGGCCCCTTGCCCTCGGCGTTGAGCGTGTAACTCGACAGCAGGTCGATTAGTTGCGTGGCGAAGTCGTACTCGCCCAGCCCCACCGCCGCGTAGCCCATCTCGCGCAGCGCGGTCATCTCGGTGGCGTACTTGAGCAAGTTCTGGTCGTGGACCCCTTTGCCCGGCGCGATGTCGCCCAGGTCGAGGCCGACGACGGTCCAGCCCTTCTTGCGCAGTTCGCCCAAGAAATTGGCGCGCCGCTCCAGCCCCCCCTTTTGGGGCCGGCTGCAGCCGCACGGCGAGAGGTAGCCGTAGGTCTGGCCGGTGAGGGCTAGTGCGACGGCGGGGGTCTGATCTTTGGGCCAGGTCGAGAACAGGGCGACGCCCGAGGGATTGGGCGTGTCGGCGGACGCTGACTCGACTTCGGGCGTCGCGGTGCGGGCGCTGCCATTGCAACTCAGGGCGTAGCCGCCGAGCGCGGTGGCGCCCAGGGCGAGG
>CAXTPM010000765.1:0-2386 GCA_964245865.1 uncultured Fimbriiglobus sp.
CGGGCAGCCCGCCGCCATCGCCTCCACCTGCACCAAGCCGAACCCCTCGCTGCGGGCGTCCGACGGGAACCAGTGCGCCGCCGCCGCGAGGTACGCCCCCACCAGTTCGTCGGAGTTGACGCGCCCGCGCCACACCACCCGGTCAGCCACCCCCAGCGCCTCGGCCTCGGCTTTCCAGGTCGCCTGCATCGGCCCGGTGCCCACGACGTGCCACACGCCCGGCAGTTGCTTGAGCGCCCGCAGGCCGACCCCGAGTGCCTTGTAGTATACCAATCGCCCGACGCTCAGCCAGATGGGGCCGCTCCCCGCGGCGCGCAGGCGCTCGGCCTCGCGCCTGGCCCCCTCAGACGGCTCGCGGTAGGGCGCGGTGTCGATCCCCAGGGGGAGCGAGGTGACGAGGCCGGGGCGCGCGCGCACCAGCGAGGCGAGCAGGTCCGAGCCGCCGATGTAGGGGGGGCTGTCGCTGAGCACCCGCGCCGCGCGGCGGTACAGCGCCCGCTCCAGGGGCCGCACCGCGTACTTGCCCACACGCTGGCGCACGATGTCGGAGTGGTGCGTAATCACCAGCGGCCGCACCCCCCGCAGGGCCAGCGCGGCGAGCATCATCGTGATGTTGGGCGTGTGCAGGTGCCACAGGTCCGGTGGGTTCCGCAGCCGCTTGCGCAGGTGGCCCAGCAAGGTGGGAGTCACGTCGAGCTTGGCGAGGTTGGCCACGCGGCCGGCGCGGGTGACGGCGACGGGGCCGTCGCGCTCGACCGAATCGGCGGTGCGCGCCCAGCGCTCGAAGGTGGCGTCGCGGCCGGAGCGGGGGGAGTGGTTGACGACGATCGCCTCCACGTCGTGGCCCCTAGCGGCGAGGGCGTGGCAGAGGGTGTGGGTGTGCGTCTCGATGCCCCCGGCGCTCGGGGGGTAGTACTTGCCCAGTTGCACCACGCGCAGACGACGACCCGGCATGGCACGGACGACTCGGAAGCCTCGGGTTCCGCGGGAGAGGGTGTTACGGTAACGATTCGGCCGGGGTCGTCAAGCCGGGCGCCGGAGTTTCCCGAATCTTCGCGCGCCGGGACTGCCGCGCCGCCGCGGGGCGGGTAAAATGTCGCCGACGCGAGTCCCCGCCGCCGCACCGGCGCCCGCCGCCTCCCGGAGTTCACCCCGCATGCCGCCTGCCTCGGCCCCGCCCGGCCCGCTCCGCCGCTTCACGCTCGCCGTCTACTCCCCACTCGGGCGGCTGCTCTGCCAACTGTGGCGGCTGCCGCTGTGGCTCAAGAGTGCCGCGTTCGTCGCCGCCCTCGTCGTCGCCGGTCTCGGGGCGTACTACGCCATTGACCGCTACACCACCTCCCAGCGCAACCGGCAAGTCGGGGCGGCGTGGAAGCGCTTCGAGGAGGCGGTGAAGCTCGGCAAGGACGACGACATGAAGGCGGCGCTGCGCGAGGTGCTCGCCGCCAGCCCGTCCGACGGACTCGCCGCCTCGCGCCTGAAAGGACTGGAGTCCGGCGAGTCCGACCCGTCCGACGCGCCGATGGCGTACCTGGCACTGCGGGCGCGGCTGAAGGCCGGCGACGCCGCCGGCGCGGCCCGCGAGGCCGACAAGTGCCTGGCCAGCCGGCCCAGCGACTGGCTCGCCCGCTGCGTGAAGTGCGACGCGGCGCTGCGGGCCGGCAACCCGGCGGGGGCGCTCGCGGAACTCGACAAGCTACCCGAACCCGACGCCCCCGACGCCCACATCGAGCCGGGCGGGCTGATGTTTGCGTACGAACTCCACCGCCGGCTGGGGCGCGACCCCGCGAAACTCCGCGCGTTCGCCCAAGCCTTCCTCCCCCGCATCCTGGCCAACCCAGGCCTCGACTCCAAGCCGCCGGGGGACCGGATTTCCCTGGTCGAGTGCTACCTGATGGGGTTCGACCCCGCGCCGGAGCGCGCTCCGCCGCCCACGCTCGTGAGCGGGTGGGCCAAGGCGACCCAGCGCGCCGCCCAGGCGACCCAGGCCGCGCTCGAGGCCGACGACCAGGCGGCCCTGACGCGCGGGGCGCGGCTCGGGCCGGGCCTCGCCGCCGCGCTCGGCCAACTGCGCCGGCACAACTACGTCACCGCCGAAGAGGCCGCGCAGTTCGCCGCCGAGGCCGAGAAGCAGACCCAGGCCGCGTGGCAAGCACTGCTCGCCAGGAACGACAAGCTGCCCGAGGCCTACGCAGGGCTGACGCTCTCCTTAGCCCGCGCCGGCGACTTCCGCAAGGCCGTCGAGACGGTCGGGAAGGGGCGCGAACTCTGCCCCGACGACCCCGAACTCAACCGCCTGTGGGGCCGGGTGCTGCAGGGCAACGGCCTGGCACTCGAGTCGTTCAACCAGATGCTCGCCAAGGCCCGTGCGCGGCCGCAGGAGCCG
>CAXTPM010000766.1:0-2377 GCA_964245865.1 uncultured Fimbriiglobus sp.
CTCTTCTCTTCCTCTGTCTCGCCTCCGCGCTCCCTGCGCCTCTGCGGCTAGAACTCTTCCTCTTCTCGCCCGCCCCGTTATAATCTGGCCATGCCGATCCGCGTCACGAACCTGCGCCTGCCGACCGACTTGCCCGAGGGCGAACTCGCCCCTGCCTTGGCGCGCACGCTGAACGTGCCGGCGGCGGATCTCGCGGCCTGGCGGATCGTGCGCAAGTCGCTGGATTTGCGGGACAAGCGGCGCTTGCAGTTCGTGTACAACATCGAACTCGACGCCCCCGACGCGGCGCACTGGCTCAGCCGCAAGGCGGCGGCGGGTCCGGCGGCACAAGTCGAAGTCGTGGACGAGCCGGCGTTTGCGATGCCCGACCCCGGCGGCGTGCCGATGCGCGAGCGGCCGGTGGTGGTCGGCAGCGGGCCGGGCGGATTAGTGTGCGCGTATTTCCTCGCTGAGATGGGATACAAGCCGATTGTATTGGAGCGCGGCACGCCGGTGCATACGCGCATCCGAGACGTGAAGGAGTTCGACCGGCCGGGCGGTACTTTTGCGCCGGAGTCGAACTATTTATTCGGCGAGGGGGGCGCGGGCACGTTCTCCGACGGCAAACTCACCTGCCGCGGCACCGGGCCGGACGTGATGCGCGTGCTGCAACTATTCGCCGAGTGCAAGGGGCAGCAGGCGGGCAAGCCGAGTATTTTGTACTACCACCGGCCGCACTTGGGTTCCAACCGGCTGCCCGCCGTGGTGAAGGCGATCCGGCAGCGCATTCTGGACCTCGGCGGCGAGGTGCGCTTCCACGCGCGCGTCGAAGATTTAGAGTTCGGCGACGGCGGCATGGCGTGCGTGCGCACGGCGACCGAAACCATCAACACCGGCGTGGTGGCGCTCGCGGTCGGGCACAGCGCGCGCGACACCTTCGAGATGCTGGTGCGCCGGCGGGTGCCGATGAGTGCGAAGGCATTTCAATTCGGCGTGCGCGTCGAGCACCCGCAATCGGTGGTCAACGAGGTGCAGTACGGGCCGCGCTACGGCCAGTACGAGCAACAACTCGGGAACGCGGACTATTCACTCGTAGCGTCGGGCAAGAACGACCTGTTTACATTCTGCATGTGCGCCGGCGGCAGTGTGATTCCGAGCGTGTCGCAGGTCGGGTATTTTTGCACCAACGGCATGAGTTTATCCAAGCGCGATTCGGAGTACGCCAACAGCGGGCTAGTCGTCACCGTGCCGGTGTCGGAGTTCGGCGGCAGTGATGTTTTGGCCGGGGTACGCTTGCAGGAAAAGTACGAGAAGCGCGCCTACGAACTCGGCGGCGGCAGTTACTCGGCGCCCGTGCAGCGCGCGGGCGACTTCCTCAAGGGCCGCGCGTCGAGGGGCAAGCCGCCGTCGAGTTACCCGCGCGAGACCTTCTCGGCCGACTTGCGCGAAGTCCTGCCACCGGTGGTGGTCGCCGCGCTCGAAGAAGGCTTGCCGCAACTCGACCGGCGGTGGTCGCGCAAGTTCCTCGCCGACGCGGTGCTGAGCGGCCCCGAGGCGCGCGGGTCGTCGCCGGTGCGGCTCGACCGCCACCCCGAGTCGCGCGAGTCGCCGGGGGTGCCGGGGCTGTACCCCGTGGGCGAGGGGGCGGGCTACGCGGGCGGCATCGTGAGCGCGGCGGTCGATGGGCTGAAGACCGCGAAAGCGATCGTGGCGAAGTACGCGCGGCCGAGGTGAGGAAGAAGATTTAGCCGCGGGGCGCAGAGAGCGCGGAGGGAGGACGGAGAAGATTTTGTTTCGAGATCATCTTCTCCGTCCTCCCTCCTCGCTCTCTGCGCCCCGCGGCTAAATCTTCTTTGACTTGATTCACCCCACCCGCATCTGCTGCTCCTCGTCGTACTTGTGCAGCTTGTTGTAGAGTGTTTTGAGGCTAATCCCCAGCTCGGTCGCCGTGACTTGTTTGTTGCGGTTGTTTTTGGCGTACACGCGCAGGATGTGCTCCATCTCCACGTCCGAGAGCGTCTTGGCCGCGCCACTCGCCGGCGTCGGGGCCGGCGCCGACGAGGGCAGGGCGGGCGGCATCGCCAGCACCGGCGGAGTGCCGCCCGGCACACTCGCGGTGCTGAGCTTGGGCGCGCGCACGTCGTAGGGCAGGTGCATCGCGGTGATCGGAGAACCCCCACTGACGATCCAGGCGTACTCCATGGCGTTGGCGAGTTCGCGCACGTTCCCCTGCCAGTGGTAGGCGAGCATCACGCCGAGCGCGTCGGCGGTGAGGAGGCCCGCCGTCTGCTCGACGGGGCGCTTGGCCGCGCGGGCCAGTAGGTGCCGGGCGAGGTCGGGGATGTCCTCCCGGCGCTCGCGCAACGGCGGCAGGTGGATGTGGAACATGTTCAGCCGG